>DAIRDI010000249.1:0-1211 GCA_036796235.1 Candidatus Competibacteraceae bacterium
CTGCACCGGCTCGGCCACGCCCACTCCATCGAAGTCTGGCGGCAGGGCGAACTGGTGGGCGGCTTGTACGGGGTAGCGGTGGGTCGAGTCTTTTTCGGCGAATCGATGTTCAGCCGGACGAGCGACGCTTCCAAGGTGGCGCTGGTCCACCTGACCGCGCAACTGCGGCGCTGGGATTTCGCGGTCATCGACTGCCAGGTCCGCACTCCGCACCTCACCAGCCTGGGTGCGGCGGACATTCCGCGCGCCACCTTCCTGCAATTGTTGGAATGCTACTGCGCTCTGCCAAGCCCGGTTGGTCCCTGGCGGTTGGATGCCGACCTGGTCGCCGAACCCGCTAACCGGATCGCGCCACCATGAGCAATCCTCGCGATTCGCTGTACGACCTGCGGATGTTTTTGACCACCGAGTACTCGTGCAGCTACCTGCCGAATCACTGGGCGCGCAATCTGGTGGCCGACCCCACCGTCACCGACGACCAGCTCTACAGTCGCCTGGCGGCGCTCGGCTTTCGGCGCAGCGGCGACCACGTCTACCGGCCGCATTGCCGGGGCTGTGTGGCCTGTCGGTCGCTGCGCATCCCGGTGGAACGATTCCGCCCGAATCGCGGGCAGCGGCGGGTCTGGGCGCGCAATCAGGATTTACAGATCCGGGTTTTGGAAGCGGAGTTTCTGGACGAGCACTTCGAGCTGTTCGCCCGCTACATCCGGGCCAGACACCCCGGCGGCGGCATGGACCCGGCCAGTCCGGAAAACTACTGGTCGTTCGTCACCTCGCGCTGGTGTCCGACCTGGCTGTGCGAGTTCCGCCGCGACCGGGAATTGCTGGCCGTGGCGGTGGCGGATCGCCTGGAGGACGGGCTTTCCGCGGTTTACACCTTTTTCGATCCGCTCCAGGACGGGCGCGGCTTGGGCACTCATGCCATTCTCTGGCAGATCGACGAAGCGCGGCGGCTAGGGCTGCATTGGGTCTATCTGGGCTACTGGGTCGAACGCTGCGATAAAATGGCCTACAAATCCCGCTTCACGCCGCACGAGGTGTTCATCGCGGAACGCTGGGGATGGGTGACGGTGGAGGATTGAACCTAAACTCGCTCCGGGGGACTGAATGATTGCCCATTCCGCAGCGCCGCGATCACCGGCTGGGTTTCCGGCCAGACCCCGCGCCACAGATGAAACGACCCCGCCGCCTGCTCAACCAACATCCCCAAC
>DAIRDI010000249.1:1221-5026 GCA_036796235.1 Candidatus Competibacteraceae bacterium
CAGGGACTGAGCCGCGCCCTGCTCCCAACCCCAGCGCACGAATGCGGTCGGTTCGCGGCCGTACATCAGGTCGTAGCACCAGCCCTCCGCCGCCAACACCCCATCCGGCACGGGCAGCGCCACATCGTCCAGCCCGGCGGCCGTGGCGTTGAGGATCAGATCGAACTGTCGCCCCGCCAGCTCGGCGAACCCGCAAGCGGAGACCCGTCCCAGATCGTTGAAGCGCAACGCCAGTTCCAGCGCCTTGCCGGCGGTGCGGTTGGCGATGACCAGTTGCGCCGGCTGTTCGGCCAGCAGCGGTTGCAAAATCCCCCGCGCCGCACCGCCCGCGCCCAGCAGCAGAATCCGCCGCCCCGCCAGTTTATAACCGTGATTGCCACACAAGTCGCGCACCAGCCCCGGACCATCGGTGTTGTCACCGCGTACCCCGCCCGCCTCGAAGATCAGGGTATTGACCGCGCCGGCCCGCTCGGCGCGGGCGCTCAAAATATCCGCGAACACCCAGGCGTCCTGCTTGAACGGCACGGTGACGTTCAGACCCCGGCCGCCGGCGTCCTGGAACGCCCGCGCCGCCGTCGCGAACTGGCTCGGCTCCACCAACAGGGCGTGGTATTCAAGATGCTGGCCGGTCTGGGCCGCGAACAGGGTGTGAATGCGAGGTGACTGGCTGTGGGCGATGGGGTTGCCCAGCACCGCGTAGCGGTCGAGTTCTTGCGTCATATTCTCTCCGTTCTCAATTCCGCAGTGGCGTCCGCAGTCGCGAACCGAATTCCGGCGGGGGCACGTATTGCAGCAGCGCCTCGCCGTTATCCCCCAGCAACAGGTCCAGCCCTAGAGCCGGATAGAGCCAATGGACTCCGTCCTGGGCGGTGACGCGTTCGGCCGGCTCGCCGAAGCGCTGCCGCACCAAATCGGCGTCGAAGCGGACCACCGGCATATAGGTGATGGCGGTGACGACTGCGTCCAGGGCCAGTTGATGATCGGCGGCGACCACCGGATAGCGCCGCCCGCCGTCCGCCGTGGGCTGGCCCCGGCCCGCGTGCGCCTTGAACGCGGCCAGCACCGGCTCCGGCAAGCGGGCCGACAGCACCAGCCGGGCGTTCAGCCCCCCGACCACCGCATCCCGGAAATAGGCTTCCAGATTCAACGCACCAGCCGGGTCCTCGAACACCGCCAGCGCGTAACGCCGGCCCAGCTTGGCGACCGCGTCCCGCACCGTACTCTCGCCCAGCGTCAGGCTGAACACGGTGATCGTCGCGCCGTCCGCGCTCCGCTCGATCTGCCAGGGCAAATCCTGACCGGGCGCCGAAGGCTGGACGCCGGGCGGGCGGATCAGCGCCAGAAAGAAGCCGCTCATGACCACGCCCAGCGCGGCCAGCAGCAGGATTTTCCAGGGTTTCATGCGTCCCGTCGCAGCCAGTCGGCCGCCCGGCCCGCGAAATACGTCAGGATCGCGTCGGCCCCGGCCCGCTTGATCGAAAGCAGCGACTCCAGCACCACCGCCCGCTCGTCCAGCCAACCGTTGCCGGCGGCGGCCATCAACATCGCGTATTCGCCGCTGACCTGATAGACGAAGGTCGGCGCGGCGAACTGCTCTTTCACCCGCCGCACGATGTCCAGATAGGGCAGGCCCGGTTTGATCATCACGATGTCCGCGCCTTCCTCCAGATCCAGGGCGACTTCGCGCAGCGCCTCGTCGCTGTTGGCCGGGTCCATCTGATAGCTGAATTTATTGCCCTTGCCCAGCGCGCCCGCCGAGCCGACCGCGTCGCGGAACGGGCCGTAGAAGCTGGAGGCATATTTGGCGGAATAGGCCAGGATGCGGGTGTGGATGAAATCATTGGATTCCAGCGCCTCGCGGATGGCGGCGATCCGCCCGTCCATCATGTCCGAGGGCGCAACGATGTCGGCGCCGGCCTCGGCGTGGGACAACGCCTGCCGGACCAGCACGCTCACGGTCTCGTCGTTGAGCACGCAGCCGGACTCGTCCACCAGCCCGTCCTGACCGTGGCTGGTGAACGGGTCCAGCGCCACGTCGGTGATAACGCCCAGTTCCGGGAACTCGGCCTTGAGCGCCCGCACCGCCCGCTGGGCCAGTCCTTCCGGATTGTAAGCCTCGGCGGCGTTCAACGACTTGGCTTCCGGCGGCGTGACTGGAAACAGCGCCACCGCCGGCACCCCGAGGGTCGCCAGGGTTTCGGCCTCGCGCAGCAGTTCATCCACGGTCAGCCGTTCCACTCCCGGCATCGAGGCCACCGGCTCGCGCCGCCGCGCGCCGTCGATCACGAACAGCGGCTGGATCAGGTCGGCGGCGGTGAGCACGGTTTCCCGCACCAATCGGCGCGAGAACTCATCGCGGCGCATGCGACGGGGCCGGACGCCGGGAAATTGGCCGGTCACGATCTGGGGCAGTCTGGACACGCGAACATCCTCCGCGCTGAAGTTGAAATGATGGATTGACGACGATGAATCTGGAGCGGGGGTCTTTGCATGACCCCGACCTGCCATCCATCACGCCGCATTGGCAATTTGCGCGGCGCTGGCGTCATTCATGACGATCGGCAACAAGCCAGCGGCTTTGGCGTCCAACAAGGTAATTTCGCCAATTCCCTGCGAGGTATAACCGATATGAATATTCCAGCCATGCGATGTATCACGCACGATAGGTTCATCGTTGAACTTGATAAAGAGAATATCGTCATCTTCATAGTAGATAATTTGCATGACTCACTCCTCCAACTGCCAGTTGATCATGACCGTTTTAACAACCAGCGCATCGCCCTTCTGTACGGCCGCGCATACGAGATTGTCGGTTCGTTCGGGAAAATCTCTGTATAACCAAAAATGTGTGTCTGATTTGTATTTGATTTCTCCCGTTTCGATGAGCTTCATCAACTCCGCCTCACTGATGTTGCGCTCCCTCATCATCATTTCCGCATGACGGGTGAGCCAAACCCGACAATTGAAGCGTCGACATCTAAGGTGGGCCATCGTTTCACGCTCCTTAATTGGTCAGCCTGCAATTCCGATCCTTGCGAGCCACCCGGTTACCCGTAAGGCGCGAAACCATCATCCTGTAATCTGGATAGAGAACAATCACCTTCCCGCAGGGTCGAACAGGCTGTTTACAACAACACAAGGCATTATAACCGAATCCCCGGCATCGCCCGCGCCGCCCGCGGCAACAGGAAATCACCCATGATCGCACCTGCCTACGAGCAAGACCGCCACGCCTGGGCGACGCATACCGCCACACTGCTGCGTCAGGACCGGCTTGCGGAGGTGGACATCACCCATTTGACCGAGGAACTCGACAGCATGGGCGCCAGCGAGCGACGGGAACTCTACAGCCGCCTGAAGGTTCTCCTCGTGCATCTGCTGAAATGGCGCTACCAGCCCGAACGCCAATCGGACCGTTGGGGATACACCATCGACGAACAGCGCGACCAACTCATCTATCTGTTCCGGCAAAGCCCCTCCCTCAAACCCACGGTGCCCGATGTGGTCGATGAAGCCTACCCGACCGCCCGCCGGTTCGCCGCCCGTGAAACGCGGTTGCCGCCGGCGACGTTCCCGGAACGATCTCCTTTCACCGTGGACCAGATTCTCGATCCCAACTACTGGCCGGACGCCGCCTAGCCGATCCTCATGAACGACCTGCTGAACCACGAATCCGCCATCCGCCTGGGTTGCTTTTTCCTCGTCCTGCTACTCATGATCCTGTGGGAATGGCGCCAGCCGCGCCGGACCTTGAGCCTGCCGCGCGGGCGGCGCTGGCCGGCCAATCTCGGCATCATCGTGCTGG
>DAIRDI010000250.1:0-5006 GCA_036796235.1 Candidatus Competibacteraceae bacterium
AGGAAGATGTGGCGTTCAAGCTGCTGTCGTTCGATGAAGTGACGAACACCATCGAAGGTATCGCTGACGCTCTGAACGCCCCCTTGCAGGGCGTTGCTCAAAATTCTGGCCAACCACAGCAAAGGTCTGGACCGGAATGCCTGGCGGCAAACCAGCAACCTCGATCCCACCGCTTTTGACGCCGCGCTGGAAGCGTTGGAAAATCATGGCGTGGTGACCGGCGAAAATGGAATCTGCCGCTACAGCGTCGAGTTGATGCGTCGCTGGGTTGCCACTGATGCCGCCGCTCAGTAAGGTCGGAAACGAGACCCAACATGCACCGCCTGATTCAAGAAAAAATCGCGGATATCGCCGCGCTCTGCCGCTGTTACCACGTCCGGTCTTTGGAGGTCTTTGGTTCCGCGGCCCGCGGCGAGAGCTTCGATCCAACGCGCAGCGACGTCGATTTCCTGGTCGAGTTTGAAGCCAGAACCGACCTGTCGCCGCTGGAAGAATTTTTTGGCCTGCAAACCGACCTTTCCCGGCTGCTCGAACGTCCGGTCGATTTAGTCGAGATCGGGGCGATTCGCAACCCCTACGTGCTTGCCAGCATCAACCAAGCAAGGGAGATCGTTTATGCGGCATGATCCCCGCGCCTACCTGTGGGATGTGCGCGAGGCCACCGACGCCATTCTGAGTTTTCTCGCGGGGATCGATTTCGCTACCTACGCTTCGACCGAAATGCTTTATTCAGCGGTGGAGCGCAAGTTCGAGATCATTGGCGAGGCGCTCAACCAGCTATCGAAGGCTGACCCCGCTCTGGCAACCCGCATTCCCGACCTTGACCGCATCGTTGCCTTTCGCAATCTGCTGATCCACGGTTATGCCGTAGTGGATCATCTCCGAGTCTGGCGCATCGCTCGGGAATCCCTACCCGCGTTGCGCGTTACGGTTGTGACCCTGCTCGACGAACTGGGACCGGGCGACTGAATCACCCACCGATCATCAGAGCTTCCAGGAATTAAAAGCTACCAGAAGAACCTGTTGCGCGAGCCGGGCGGCATCACCCTGGCGGGCGTGCCCATCGACCTGCGCCAGATCAAAACCCCGGCAGGTTCCGGCTCGCACCCCGGGCGACGGCCAGCTCAAGCCAGTCGAGGACGCGCCGGGGTCCTACGTCAAGATGCGCTACGATCGATAGCGGCATCCGTATGACGCGCGGCGTTCGGATACCGCGCGTTGACAATCCCTGATTCCACAACGCACCATGCGGCCATGTCATGCCCTGGCAGCCAAACACCAGCAAATACCCGATGCGCGTTCCCCGCTTTTATCTCCCCACGCCGTTGGCGATCGACGCGACCACTCCCTTGGGGGATACCGCCTTCAAGCATGCCGTGCGGGTGTTGCGGCTGAAGCCGGGCGCGGCATTGATTCTGTTCGACGGGGAAGGCGGGGTATTTGCGGCCACGTTGGCGGAGGTGGGTAAGCGGGACGCTTGGGCGCGAGTGACCGAAGCCCTGTCCGGCGACGTGGAATCGCCGCTGCGAGTGACCCTGGCGCAAGGCATCTCGCGCGGCGAGAGGATGGACTACACGCTGCAAAAAGCCGTCGAACTGGGCGTCGTCGCCATCCAGCCGCTGTTCGCCGAACACGGCGGGGTTGCGCTCGTCGGCGAACGGCTGGCGCGCAAGATCCAGCACTGGCGCGGGATCGTCGTCGGCGCCTGCGAGCAGTGCGGGCGCAACCGGTTGCCGGAACTGCGCGAACCGATGGCGCTGGCGGATTGGTTGACGGGGTTGAGGCGAGAATCCGGTTTGCGGCTCTTGCTCGATCCGCTGGCCGAACGGGGCCTGCGCGGGCTGGAGCCGCCGTCGGGAGAGATGACGCTGCTGATCGGCCCGGAAGCCGGCTTGAGTCCGGCGGAAATCGCCGGCGCGCTTCAGGCGGGCTTCACTGGCGTCCGGCTGGGACCGCGCATCCTGCGCACCGAAACCGCCGGGGTTGCGGCGCTGGCGGCGGCGCAGGCGCTGTGGGGGGACTGGGATTAGGCAAGCATCCGGCCGATCCCAATCAGACCAGGGCCGCCTTGAAGGCTTGGCGCGCTTCGGTGATCGCCGCCAACCGCTCCCGCTGCAGCGCCTCGGCCATCACCAGCCCGGTGAGTCCCTGGTCCAGCAAGGGCCGTGTCGGTACGCTGGCGGCGGCCTGGCGAACCTGATGCAGCAAGTTGGCCTGTGGATAATCTCGGTCCTCCAGGCCCAGCCGGCCCCGCGCATCAGCCTCGCAGGCGATCAGGAACTGGGTGAAGCGTTGCGGCTTGCGCAAGGCGTCCAGACCCTGCAAGACGCCGAGCAGGGTTTTCGGCCGCAAATCCAGGGCGCGATGGCAATGCGTGTGGAAGCGCGCGGTCAGCACGCCCAGCTCGCGGTACATGTTGGGAACCCGCAGCCGCTGGCAGAAGACCCGGATCAGTTCGGCGCCGCGCTGTTCGTGGCCCAGATGGCGCGGCCATTCCTCGGGCGGCGTGGCGCCCTTGCCGAGATCGTGAACCAGCACCGCGAACCGGGTCACGACGTCCCCACCCAGGCGCACCGCTTGCGCCAAAGCCAGCAGGGTATGGACGCCGACGTCGATTTCGGGATGATGCAGGGGCGGCTGCGGGACGCCGAACAACCGATCCAGTTCCGGGAAAATCCGCGCCAGCGCGCCGCAGTCGCGCAGCGTCTGAATAAACTGCCCGGGGCGGGATTCGCCCAAGGCGCGCACGGTTTCCGCCCACACCCGTTCGGGGACCAGGTGATCCGCTTCGCCGCTGGCGACCATGGTCCGCAGCAGGTCCAGCGTTTCCGGGGCGATCCGGAAGCCCAGCGGCGCGTAGCGGGCGCTGAAGCGAGCCAGCCGCAGAATCCGCACCGGGTCCTCGGCGAAGGCCGGGGAAACGTGGCGCAACCAGCGGGCTTCCAGGTCGCGGACGCCGTGATAAGGATCGATCAGGCGACCCTGCGTATCTCGCGCCATGGCGTTGATGGTGAGATCGCGGCGCAGCAGGTCATCTTCCAGAGTCACCTCGGGCGCGGTGTCGAACCGGAACCCGTGATAGCCTGGCGCGGTCTTGCGTTCGGTGCGGGCCAGCGCGTATTCCTCGCGGGTCTCCGGGTGCAGGAACACCGGAAAATCCTTGCCGACCGGACGGAAACCGCGCGCCAGCAATTCATCGGGCGTAGCGCCGACCACCACCCAGTCGCGCTCGTCGACCGGCAGGCCGAGCAATTCGTCGCGCACCGCGCCGCCGACGAGATAGATGTTGCCGCTGAAATGCTCGAAGCTCACCATAGGCTTCCCATTGAAATGAATACACCTGATTTTGCGGTTGCATGGCGCGATCGAGCCAGACTCCAACCCGGCGGTGGCGCTGCCCGATGCGCTTGATCCCGTCAGTCCGTTGGACGCTTTTTGGCGCGCTGGTTCTCAGTGGCTTGGCGCTGCTGGCCGGCTGCGCTGATCTGGCCTATTACCGGCAGGCGGCGGCGGGCCAGTGGGAGCTATTGCAGGCCCGCCAGCCCGTGGCGGAACTGCTGGCCGATCCGGCGACCGACCCGGAATTGCGTCGGCGGCTGGAAATCACCCAGGCGCTGCGCGATTTCGCGAGCACCGAACTGGCGTTGCCCGACAATCGCAGCTACCGGGATTATGCCGATCTTCAGCGGCCCTGGGTGGTAAAAAACGTCTTCGCCGCGCCCGAATTGTCCCTGGAGCCGCGCCGCTGGTGTTTTCTGATCGCCGGCTGTCTGAGCTACCGGGGCTATTTCGACGCCGCCGCCGCACAACGCCTGGTCGACGAACTGCGGGGCACCGGCGATGATGTGTATCTCGCCGAGATTTCCGCCTATTCGACCTTGGGCTGGTTCGCCGATCCGCTGCTTGATACCTTCATTCACTGGCCGACCGGGCGGCTGGCGGAATTGCTGTTCCACGAACTGGCGCATCAACGGTTGTACATCGCCAACGATACCGCCTTCAACGAAGCCTTCGCGACCGCCGTGGGCCAGTTGGGCGCGGAACGCTGGCTGGAACGGTACGGCGCGCCGCGCGAGCGTGAGGAGTTCGCCGCCGATCTCCGCCGCCGTGAGGCGTTTCTGAATCTCGTGACAGACGCGCGCGCGCAACTGGCGGCGCTTTATGACTCTCCCCGTAACGAGGAGGAGAAACGCGCCGGTAAGCAAACTATCCTGGCGGAATTGCAGGCGCGCTATCAGGAATTAAAGCGGGATTGGCATGGCTATGCCGGTTACGACCGCTGGTTCGCGCGGGATTTGAACAACGCCAAGCTGGCCGGCGTGAACACCTACTATCATTGGGTTCCGGCGTTCGTGACGCTGTTCGAGCGGGAAGGGCAGGATTTCGCCGCTTTTTACCAGGCGGCGGAAACGCTCGGCCGCCGGCCGCCCAAGGAGCGGGAAGCGCGGCTGGAAGCGTTATTGGCGATTCGTAGTCCTGCGGTATTGACGCGGCATGCCCTTTCTAACTGAGGAAAATCCCCGAGTGGCCACCTTCATCCCTCTCCTCGACGTGCGCGACTTGGCGGTTTCCTTCGGCGCGACCCCGGCGGTCCAGCGGATTTCGTTCACCTTGAATCGCGGCGAGACGTTGGCGCTGGTGGGGGAAAGCGGTTCCGGCAAATCGGTGTCGGCGCTGTCGCTCCTGCAACTGTTACCTTATCCGCACGCCCGTCACCCCAGCGGCAGCATCCGCCTGCGCGGCGAGGAACTACTGGGCGCGACGCCGGCCCGCCTGCGCGAGGTGCGCGGCAACCAGATCGCCATGGTGTTTCAGGAGCCGATGACCTCGCTGAATCCCCTGCATTCCATCGAAAAGCAGATCGGCGAGACGCTGATGTTGCATAAGGGACTCAGCGGCGCACCGTTGCGGGCGCGGATTCTGGAACTGCTGGAACTGGTCGGGCTGCCCGAAGCCGCCCAGCGCTTGAACGCCCTGCCGCACGAGTTGTCCGGCGGCCAGCGCCA
>DAIRDI010000251.1:0-4966 GCA_036796235.1 Candidatus Competibacteraceae bacterium
GAAGCTACAGTAAAGCGAATCTATGGAGACTTTACATCCCCAACAAGTTCCCAATGGAAAAAGGTTTTAAATAAATACGCGATTAAGCCTGTACAACAGTTCGCATATACAACCGGGAAGAATGCTACCGATAGTACCCTTATTATTGACGCTATGGATCTTCTATATACAAGACGTTTTGATGGTTTTTGTCTTGTATCGAGTGATAGCGATTTTACAGGACTTGCATTGCGTATCCGTGAAGAGGGTTTAACCGTTCTTGGTTTTGGTGAACAAAAGACACCAGAAGCATTTCGTAATGCTTGTCATAAATTTATTCTTACAGAAGTGCTGCGACCGATTACTTCCCAAGATAATGTTATCGAAGTCAAACAGGCAAAAAATAATGCAGTGACGACACCTTCAATCACCCCTACTTCAGAACAGAATCCTAAGAAATTTCCACGCGAATTTTTTCTTCAGGCCCTTGAAAAATCTTGCGATGATACAGGATGGGCCAATCTGGCGAGCTTTGGCAGTTATTTGTCACAGCTACAGCCTGATTTTGACTCACGTCTCTATGGATCTAAGAAACTCAGTGACTTAGTTAAGGCTAACACTGATATATTTCAATTAGAAGAAAGATCGGTTGATGGTTCAGGTTCCAAAGTCTTGTATGTGCGTGTCAAGCAATTACAGAAATCATAGCCCAACTTAATAAAGTTCCTTGTTTGGTAAGGTGAAACCATGACTATTACGATTCAACTGGAACATCTGAGCATAGAGGATAAAATTCGTGCCATGGAGTACCTTTGGGATGATTTATGCCGGCGGGCGGAGGTATCTTCCCCTACTTGGCATAATGAAATTCTGCTGGAGCGCGAGCGAGACGTGCTTGCTGGGAATGCTAAATTCATGGATTGGAATGTTGCGAAGGAAAAAATCAGAGATTCTTTGAGATGAAAGTTCGCATTCTTGATTCTGCTACAAAGATTTGAGGGCTTTTAAATTTATGACTGTGAAAGAATTGGAGCTTGCGTTTCCAAACTGTCTTCCGAAGCTCTAACGAGCTTTGCCCAGTAGCTTGAGGAATTTATGGCCGATCAGTGGGATAAAAAAATCGAGGCCGATATCTTGGCGGGGTGCTTGAATTTTGCGGGAAAACGTGCTGATGAGGCTTTTGAATCTGGTCGAGCGACGCCTCTTTGAATCATTTTGCTACTCCAGAATTCTTTGGAGATTGACATGAAGTTCACTGTTACCATTGATAGAGACGAAGATGGCGTCTGGGTGATCGAATGCCCGGCTATTCCAGGTTGCGTCAGCCAAGGCAGCACGAAAGAAGAGGCTTTAGAGAGTATTCGGGAAGCAATCCACCTCTGTTTGGAGGTGAGAGCGGAGCGGGGCTTGCCCTTGACCGTTGAGACACGGCAAGTCGAGGTTATGGCGTAAATGCCCCATTTACCCCGGTTGAGTGGAAAAGAGGTCGTTGAGACGTTTGAACGGCTAGATTGGGAAGTTGTACGACGTCGGAGCAGTCATATCATTATGGTTAAAGAGGGACACATGGCAACCCTTTCTGTCCCTGATCACAAAGAAGTAGCCCAAGGTACTTTGAGAAGCCTGATTCGCTCGTCAGGGATAACGGTTGACGAGTTCATTAAAGCATCAAAATAGTTTAACAAAGAATCCACTTCCGAACCCCCATCGCACACCAAAAGAGGCTCCCATGACGACCCCCATCAAACGCGATAAACCCTGGCTGATGCGGACCTACTCCGGTCATTCCTCCGCCAAGGCTTCTAATCAGTTATATCGCACCAACCTGAGCAAGGGCCAGACCGGTCTGTCGGTCGCCTTCGACTTGCCCACCCAGACCGGTTATGACTCCGATCATCCACTGGCGCGCGGTGAAGTCGGCAAGGTCGGGGTGCCCATCGGCAACATCGGTGACATGGAGGCATTGTTCGATCAAATCCCGCTGGGACAGATGAACACCTCCATGACCATCAACGCCACCGCTGCTTGGTTATTGTCGTTATACGTCGCGGTGGCCGAGCGGCAAGGCGCGACGCCGGCGCAATTGCAGGGCACCACCCAGAACGACATCCTCAAGGAATATCTGTCGCGCGGTACCTACATCTTCCCGCCCCAACCCTCGGTCCGACTGATCACCGACATCATCGCCTATACGGTCAAGAACATCCCCAAGTGGAATCCGACCAATATCTGTAGCTATCACCTGCAGGAAGCCGGCGCGACCCCGACTCAGGAACTGGCCTATGCGCTATCCACCGCCATCGCGATCCTCGACGCCGTGCGCGATTCCGGACAGATCGGCGCGGAAGGCTTCGAACAGGTGGTCGGGCGGATCTCCTTCTTCGTCAACGCCGGCATTCGCTTCATTGAAGAAACCTGCAAGATGCGGGCATTCGGCGAGATGTGGGACCATCTGACCCAGGAACGCTACGGCGCGCAGAGCGAGGACATGCGCCGTTTCCGCTACGGCGTGCAGGTCAACTCGCTGGGTTTGACCGAGGCGCAGCCGGAGAACAACGTGCAGCGCATCGTGCTGGAAATGCTGGGTATCACCCTGTCCAAAAAAGCCCGCGCCCGCGCCTTGCAACTGCCCGCCTGGAACGAGGCGCTCGGGTTGCCGCGGCCGTGGGATCAGCAATGGGCGCTGCGGATGCAGCAGGTATTGGCCTTTGAAACCGACCTGCTGGAATACGGCGACATTTTCGACGGCTCGCCGGTGATCGCCGCCAAGGTCAAGGCGCTGGTTGAAGGCGCGACGGCGGAAATGGCCCGAGTGCAGGAGCAGGGTGGCATGGTGCAGGCCATCGAGTCCGGCTACGTCAAGCGACAACTGGTGACCAGCCACACCGAGCGGATGCGGGCCATCGAGCGCGGCGATCTGAAGATCGTCGGTCTGAACTGCTATCGGGAAACCGAGGAGTCGCCGCTGACCGGTGGCGTGGATAGCGGCATCATGAAGGTCGACCCGCGAGCCGAACGCGAGCAGATCGAGCGGCTCAACGCCTTCCGCGCCCAGCGCAATAACGCCGAGGTCAAGGCGGCGCTGGCCACTTTGGCGGAGACCGCGCGCGGCGGCGCGAATATCATGCCGGCGTCGATTCTGTGCGCCCACGCCGGCGTCACCACCGGCGAATGGGCGCAGACCCTGCGCGACATCTTCGGCGAATACCGCGCTCCGACCGGCATCGATATTCCGGCCAACGACGACAGCCGGGGCGCCAAGGCGGTGGCGATTCGCGCCGAGGTCACGAAGTCCGGCGAGGAACTGGGTCGGCCGCTGCGCCTGCTGATCGGTAAACCGGGACTGGACGGGCATAGCAACGGCGCGGAGCAGATCGCCGTCAAGGGGCGCGATGTCGGCTTTGAGATCGTCTACGAAGGCATTCGCCTGACCCCGGAGCAGATCGCCAAGGCCGCGCTGGAGGAAGGCGTGCATCTGATTGGCCTGTCGGTGCTGTCCGGCAGCCACGTCGAGATGGTCGAGGACGTGTTCAACCAGTTGGACCAAGTCGGGCTGAAGCATCTGCCGGTGGTGATCGGCGGCATCATTCCCGAAAGCGACGCCAAGCTGTTGAAAGAGCGAGGCATATCGGCGGTTTACACGCCTAAGGACATCGACATGAACGGGATCATGGTGGATATCCTCAACCTGATCCGTAAGGACCACGACCTGCAACCGGTTGCGGTGGAATGATCCCGGCGCTTCCCGACCCTGCGGCGCTGGCCTCTGCGGTCAGCGCCCGCGACCGAATCGCGCTGGCTCAGGCATTGAATCTGCTGGATGACCGGCGACCGGCGGCGCGGCAATGCGCCGCGGCGTTTCTGGACGCGTTGCCAGACGATAAACTAGAGTCGAGCAGTCATCTGATCGGCATCACTGGCCCGCCGGGTGCGGGGAAATCCTCGTTGACCGCCGCGCTGATTCAGGTCTGGCGGCGGCGGGGATTGAAAGTCGCGATCCTGGCGGTGGACCCGTCCAGCCCGATCAGCGGCGGCGCGCTGCTGGGCGACCGCTTGCGAATGCACGCCAGCGGCGCGGATCGCGAGGTGTTCATCCGTTCGTTGGCTTGTCGCGGTGAGTTCGGCGGCTTGAGCGCCGAAGTCTGGCCGATGAGCCTGGCGATGCTGGCGGCGTTCGACATCGTGCTGGTGGAGACGGTCGGGGTCGGCCAGAAGGAGATCGACGTCTCGAAGATGACCGACACCACCTGTTTTGTCGCCCAGCCGGCGTCCGGTGACAGCATTCAGTTCCTCAAAGCAGGTATCATGGAAGTCCCGCACGTGATTGTGGTGAACAAGGAAGACATCGGCATGGCGGCGCGCAAGACCCTGTCGGAATTGAAGATCACCCTGGGACGGCGGACGGATGCGGATGGCTGGCAGGCCCCGGCGCTGTCCGCCAGCGCCGCGCTCGGCAGCGGCATCGAAGCGCTGGCCGACGCGCTGGACAGCCACCGAACCTGGTTGTTGGAACGAGGGCAATTCACCGCGCGGCGCCAGCGCTGTCAGGCCGAGTGGCTGATCAAACACCTGCGCGAGGAGTTCGGACGGTACGGCATCAATCAACTGGGCGGCGAGGAAGCGCTATTCGCCGACTTGGCCCACGCGCCGCGCCGCTCGCCGATCGCCGCCTACGAAGAGTTGCGCGCCCGGGTTATCCCGACCCCCTAATCGCTAATCCCCAAAAAACCCCCTACAGAGAGGAAGAAGAAAATGGCCAAAGAACTCTACAATTTGGGCGAACAACCGCCTTTGGGCGTGATCCCCGCCAAGATGCACGCCTGGCTGATCCGTCCGGAACGCTTTGGGACGCCGATGCAGGCCTTCCAACAGGAAGTGGTGGACGTGCCGCCGCTCGCCGACGACGAAGTCTTGGTGTACGTGATGGCGGCGGGGATCAACTACAACAACGTCTGGGCCGGGCTGGGGATCCCGGTCAACGTCATCG
>DAIRDI010000252.1:0-3236 GCA_036796235.1 Candidatus Competibacteraceae bacterium
ACTGCATTCTCACCCCGTGGCCCGCTTACGCCGACCGGGTGTTCACCACCCGCGTTACGGCGGTTCCCGGGGGAACCCGGTTGCCGGATAACGACTTCGCGCCCGTGATCGCCAAGGCCCAGCAATGTTCGCCCCTGCCGGATCGCGAGCAGGGGACGTTGACCGTCGGTTTTCATCGGACGGTGATTCTGGAAGCGGCCGGCGCTCTGATTCAGGCCATTCGGGACGGCAAGATCAGCCGCTTTTTTGTCATCGGCGGCTGCGACGGCGCCGAACCGGGCCGCAATTATTTTTCCGAATACGCCGCAGCGACGCCGACGGATTCCTTCATCCTGACGCTGGGCTGCGGCAAGTATCGTCTCCATCAGCAAGAATACGGCGATCATCTGGGCCTGCCGCGCCTGTTGGACATGGGCCAGTGCAACGACGCCTACGGCGCGATTCAGGTGGCTCTGGCGTTGGCCAAGGAATTCCAGTGCGGCGTCAACGACTTGCCGCTTACACTGGTGATTAGCTGGTTCGAGCAAAAAGCCGTGGCGGTGCTGCTGACGCTGCTGGCATTGGATGTCCACGGCATCGCCATCGGCCCCAATCCACCGGCGTTCCTGACTCCGGCGGTGTTCGCCCGACTGCAAGCGCAGTTTGACCTGAAACTGACCGGAACCGATGCCCGCGCCGATTTGGCGGCCGCTATGGCGTGATGGGCTGTCCCCTGGAATAACCAGCCCGCTTCGATCCACCGCGTTCCCTCCGATGGGAGCGCGGATCGAACGGTGGACCCCTCTCATCCGTCGCCTTTGTGTCACGCGAGGCTTGTCTCGCTCCAGAGAATTCGATAATATGATAATGCTTATCATTAACTATGAGTATCTCTGAAATGACGAAAAAATTGCTGATGGGTTCCGTCTTATCGGTCTTGCTGCTTCTGGGGATGGTCGCCTCCGCGGAACGGGCGGACCACTTCAAGGGTCTGCCGGCGGAGACGCTGGAAGCGGCGGTCAAAAATTTTTCGGAACACAACAAAAAGCTGGCGGCGGTGCTCGACAAGGGCACACTCACCGCCGCCGATTTCGCGACCATCCACGAGTTGACCTACACGCTGGAAAACGCGCTGCAAAAGATCAATGAGGACTTCACGGCGCTCGCCGAGACGCTGGAAGCGGTCCATGTCGCGTCGGAAACCGCCGACTCCGCCGCCGTGATGACCCAGGGTCGAGCGTACTTGTCCGTCTCGCAACAGGTCATTGATTAGGCCATGCCCTTCCGGGTCGAGCGTTCGGACCCTTTTCCAGCAGCGACCGGGTGAATGATGTCGCGGTTGCAACGGGTTTCGTAACCGGGGCTCTTTTCGCCCAAGCCTCGGCCCGGCTTTCACGATTGAAGTCTAATCCGCCCGGCTGCTTTGGCGGGCTGCCTTCAGCGGCGTCCAGCCGGTCCTGGAATGCATCCAGACGGTGGGTCTTGAGGCTGACGCCCGCCATCGATCTCAACAGGATACCGAGAGTCATGCCGTTGCGCGGTAAAGCGGACCTTATCGATGTCGCCGACCCTCTTTGAGCGCTACCAGGAACTCTGCCGAGAAGTTGGCGCCTTCGTCGAAAGCCCTGTTTCAGAAGCGATAGGGCAGCGCGCTTATTGTTCCTACCAAGTACACCCTGCGCTCGGGAGTGGTTGGGTGGACCTAGCGCAAATCGGGCATGGCATGACGATAGGCCGCATGAACTGCGTCTTCAAAGCGCCATTCCGTCACTCTTACCAGGAACCGACCGGAGCCTTACAGCTTTCGATCCTGCTGGCTGGCCGGGGGCGCGCCACTTACCATCAACCCGACCAGCGGACCCTGACCTTCGAGGAAGGCACGGCTTGGTTACTGGATCACCGACGAAACGCGGGCCAGTTGACCCGCGAACTACAAGCCGGCGACACCGTGCAGGGCGTGTCCATCGACTTGCCAGCTCCGTTCGTCGAGGAACTATTAGAGGAGCCAAGCGCCCACGCGAGCGGCGCGATCCCCCATCTGTTGAAGCGGGGCAACCCCCCGTTTCCGGAACGACTGGGTCGGCTAACCAGCCTGGCGACGGCCCATGCCCTGTTTCGCGCCCCAACCGGGTCGGTTGTGGATAGGCTCAGGATGGAATCGGCGGCGCTGGACCTGGTTGCCAGTCTTCTGGACATGCGCGCGGCCGACTCGAGCGGATCGATCGGCAGGCTGCCGCGCCGCCATCGCGCCGCCGTGGACGATGCCATCGACATCCTACGGGAGCAGTTCGAAGCGCCCCATACCATCGCCTCGCTGGCCAGCCGGACCGGTCTCAACCAGTGTTACCTCAAGGCGGCGTTCCGCGCGGTCACGGGCACGACCATCGCCAGTTACCTGCGGGACATACGCATGCATCAAGCTCGCGCCATCATCGAAAATGGCCGCCACAACGTGCAGGAAACCGCTCTTTTCGTCGGTTACGCCAACCCCAGCCACTTCTCCGCCGCCTTCCGCAAAGTGCATGGCATGGCGCCGTCCGAGTTGCGCTGACGCATAGGTTTATTCCCGATCAGGGCGCAGTTCGCCCGTTTCGGGTAGAGAGGGGAAGCACAAACAGGAATTATTCCTGTTTGTATGCTTTCACCACGACCCAAACCATGCCCGACAGCCTTACCCCCAGCCTCACCGGCATTCCAGAAACCATGCTCTGGACCCTACACAACCGGGCGTCCGAGGCCATGCGACCGGATGCCTGGTTGAAGGACGAACATGCCGTCCGCATCTACCGCGCCATCGACTACGACTACCGGCGTTCGTTCGGCGCCCCCGATGGCTCGCACGCGATCCGATCATTGACGTTCGATGAGGCGGTGCAAGCCTGGATGGCCAACCACCCGGCCGGCGCTGTCATTGAGCTGGCGTGCGGCCTGGAAACGCAATTTCAGCGCATCGACAACGGCCAGATCCATTGGTATTGCGTGGACTTGCCCGAGGTTATTGACGTGCGCGAACGCTTCCTGCCGCCCACGCCACGCTGCCGTCATCTGCGCAAGAGCGCCCTGGACCTCACCTGGATGGACGACATCGAGACGGATGGTCCGGTCTTCGTTTCCATGCAGGGCCTGCTGATGTACTTCGAAGAGTCGGACGTGAAAACCTTGCTGGCCGCCATGCTCGCACGGTATCCGGGCTGCACCTTGATGTTCGATGTCATTCCGCGCTGGTTCTCCCAAAAAACCTTGAAAGGATTCAAGAA
>DAIRDI010000252.1:3336-4962 GCA_036796235.1 Candidatus Competibacteraceae bacterium
CAAACGCAAGACCGCCATCGCGGTGGCATTCGTGGCAATGGCTACCTCGGTTCTGGCTCAGGAGGAAGATACGGCATCCGACTCGTTCATGGCTCAGGAAGAAGGTGCGGCGTCCGATGCCGTCCCGGTCTTGGAGGACGTCATGGTCACGGCAAGAAAGGTGGAGGAAAGACTTAAGGACGTGCCTCAAAGTGTGACGCTCATCACCGGGGAAGCCATCCAGGAGCGGGGCATCGGCAACATCGCCGACCTGGTGCGCGAGATTCCCAACCTGTCGTCGAGCTTCGTCTACTCGAACGATATCAACATCCGAGGCATCAACTCGTCCACCTTCACCAATACCAACCCGGTGGTGATCTACGTCGACGGCGTTCCCCAGAGCAACCGCTTTTCCTACGACGCCTTGTTGGAAAACGTGGATCGGGTCGAGGTGCTGCGTGGCCCGCAGGGCACCCTGTACGGCAAGGATTCGATCGGTGGGGTGATCAACATCATCACCAAGACCCCCACGAACATCTGGAGTGGCTCTGCGGGCGCGGAAGTGGCCAACCAGAATGGCAAAGAAGTGACTTTCTCCCTGAACGGGCCGGTGATCAAAGACCAGTTGTTCTTCACGCTGGGCGGCAAGGTCACTAGGAACGACGGCTGGATCACCAACACCTATCCGGGCATGGATTCCAATGCCAACGGCCGGGACGACCAGATGTTCCGCCTCGGGTTTCACTTCAAGGCCACGCCGGACACCACCCTGCGCCTGAACGTGTCGCGCGATGACCTGACCAACGACTGGATCGATGGCGGTGTCGCGCCGGCGGGCGTCGCTCTGGATGACTACTCCCGAGACCAGGCCAGCCAGGCTCGTTTCGACGAAGTGACCCGAACCCAGACGGTGAGTGACGCGCAGAGCCTGTCGGTGCAACACCAGATCGGCGGCATCACCGTCGATGGCATCGTCACCAACAAGTCGGTCAAGATCGATGGTGACTACGATGGCGACTGGGGCGACGACCCGATTTGGAGTGGCCTGACGGTCTTTCAGCACAGCAAAGTGGACACCCAGACGCAGGAACTGCGCCTGTCAGGCGGCCAACCTGGCAGTCTTCGATGGCTGGGTGGCCTTTATCACGAGACGGAAGAGGTCCGAAACCTTCGATATGGCAGGCAATTTCCTGGCGTCTTATTGGGCTCGCCCTTCGATCTGGACTCCGACGCTCCTTCCACCACCCAGAGTGACACGCTGGCGGCATTCGGCCAGGTGATGATCCCCTTGAGCGAGCGATTCGAGCTGAACCTGGGTGGACGCTACCAGCGCATCGACAAGGACTTCACGGGAGATGTCTTTTTCACACCCGTCGGTTCGACGGGCTTTCCGCCGCAGTTCACGTTGACCGGCAGCCAAACCTGGTACACCTTCCTGCCCAAGGCGGCGCTCTCTTATGAACTGACGCCGAACTGGACGACCTATGTCTCCGTCGCCAAGGGGTACCTGCCAGGAGGCTTCAACTACTACCCCTCCAGTCCGGAGGTCGCGGACAACCTGTTCGAACCGCAAACATCCATCAACTACGAGGCGGGAATTCGCTCCGACTTCGGCAGGCTCTACCTGTCGGCTGCGCTGTTCTATAT
>DAIRDI010000253.1:0-4962 GCA_036796235.1 Candidatus Competibacteraceae bacterium
CAGACGGACCCGTTCGCCGTCCAGCGCCTCCACCACCGGCGCCTCGTCCCAGAGTTTCCGCAACTTCTCCATTAACGCGATGGCCTGCGGGTCGTTGTCGGCGAGGCTGGCGATATCGACACCTTCGAACAGCGCTTCCGGCTCGAAGTCCAGCGGCATCAATTCGTCCCAGTCAAGGGTGCGCGCCGGGTTCGCGGTCTCGTCCGGAGTCGCGGAGACCGCTGGCGACGACGGCGCTGGATCGCAACCGGCCAGCAACAGCGTCAGCAAGATCAAGAAAGCAAAGCGGTCAATCGTTGGGCGCATGGGTCAGTTCCGGATCGTCAGGCTATCGGCCAGAGAATACCGGCAAGCAGGCCAGGCGGGAAAGCATTCCATCAGCAACGCGCCGCCCGATGCGAGCCATCTCCCCAATCACGGCGGCCCTGCTTGACAAAACCA
Source organism: Candidatus Competibacteraceae bacterium (assembly GCA_036796235.1). Lineage (GTDB taxonomy): Bacteria > Pseudomonadota > Gammaproteobacteria > Competibacterales > Competibacteraceae > REEE01. The sequence goes on from DAIRDI010000253.1 coordinate 442, forward strand.
TCAAAACTCATTTATAAAACATCATCTATCAAATTTCATATTTGATTAGCCAATCATCAACTATCCAGCGTACCGACATGATCACCGCAGCCCAGTTGAAGGCGGCGCGCGCGTTGTTAGGCATGGATCAACGCACGCTCGCGGAAGCCGCCGATTTGTCCTTGCCGACCATCCAGCGGATGGAAGCCAGCGACGGCACGGTCCGGGGGAACGTCGATTCCCTGGTCAAGCTCATCGCCGCGCTCGACGCCGCGGACATCGAGTTGATCAACGAAGGCGCCGTCAGCGAAGGCGGCGGGCGCGGGGTCCGGTTGAAACATCGAGCCGCTTCCCAGGAAGCGCCACGGGTCGAAGAGTAGGTCTTGCCATGCCGCTGTTACCCGCCCTGTTGAGTTTGCCCGTGGTCCTGCTCGCCGTCGGCGTCTTCGCGGTCGCCGCCGCGCGCCGGCCCGGATGCAGCCGTCTGGTTTACGGCCTGACGCTGGCCATCGCCGTGACATCGCTGGGGTTGGCGCTGGCGCAGTTGCTGGCCGCTCTCGCGCCAGCGACCCTCACGCTGCCGCTGGGCCTGCCCTGGCTGGGCGCGCATTTTCGCCTGGATGCGCTGTCGGCCTTTTTCCTGATCGTGGTCAATTTGGGTGGCGTGGTCGCCAGCCTGTTTGCCCTGGGTCACTACGGTCAGCACGAACCGGAGCCGGAGCGGGTGTTGCCGTTCTACCCGGCGTTTCTGGCCGGCATGAATCTGGTGCTGCTCGCCGATGACGCCTTTACTTTCCTGTTCGCCTGGGAATTCATGTCGCTGAGTTCCTGGGCGCTGGTCATGGCGCATCATCGGGAGTCGGCCAACGCCCGCGCCGGCTATCTCTATCTGGTCATGGCCTGCTTCGGCACCCTGGCCCTGTTGCTGGCCTTCGGCCTGCTGGCCGGACCCAGCGGCGGCTACGATTTCTCTACGATCCGTGCTGAAGCACTGACCCCGGAACTGGCGGCGCTGGCCCTGATTCTGGTGTTGCTGGGGACCGGTTCCAAAGCCGGACTGGTCCCCCTGCATGTCTGGCTGCCGCTGGCGCATCCCGCCGCGCCCAGCCACGTCTCGGCGCTGATGAGCGGGGTGATGACCAAGGTCGCGGTGTACGGCTTCATCCGCATCACGTTCGACCTGCTGGGCGAGCCGGTCTGGTGGTGGGGCGGGCTGGTGCTGGCGCTGGGCGGCATCAGCGCGGTGCTGGGGGTGTTGTACGCGCTGATGCAGCAGGATCTGAAACGGCTGCTGGCCTATAGCACCGTGGAAAATATCGGCATCATTTTCATCGGCCTGGGCTTGGCGCTGGCCTTCCAGGGCAATCAGATGGAGACCGGCGCCGCCCTGGCGCTGACCGCCGCGCTGCTTCACACCTTCAATCATTCGCTGTTCAAAAGCCTGTTGTTCCTCGGCGCCGGCGCGGTGCTGACCGCCACCGGCGAGCGCAACATGGAACGGCTGGGCGGTTTGATTCGCGGGATGCCGTGGACCGCGCTGGCGTTTCTGATCGGCGCGGCGGCGATTTCGGCGCTGCCGCCGCTGAACGGCTTTGTGTCGGAATGGCTGACTTTCCAGGCCATTCTGTCCAGTCCGGAACTGCCGCAATGGCTGCTCAAGTTTCTGGTGCCGGCGGTCGGCGCGCTGCTGGCCTTGTCCGCCGCGCTGGCCGCCGCCTGTTTCGTCAAGGCGTTCGGCATCACCTTCCTGGGCCGCCCGCGCTCGCCCGCCGCCGCCCAGGCGCGGGAGACCGATCGCTATGCGCTGACCGCGCTGTTCGCGCTGGCCGCACTGTGCCTGTTGGCGGGCATTCTGCCGGGACTGGTGGTGGACGGGCTGGCGCCGGTGGTGGGTCTGCTCAACGGCGAAGCCCGGCTGATCGCCCAGCACGACCAGCCCTGGTTGACTCTGGTCCCGTTAGTGGAGGTGAAAAGCACCTACAACGGCCTGTTGGTGCTGCTGTTCATGGCGCTGTCTGGAACCGTCGCCGCCTTCCTGATCCACCGCCTGGCTTCCAACGCGGTCCGGCGCGGCCCCGCCTGGGACTGCGGCTTCGCCGATGCGAACCCGGCCTTTCAGTACACGGCGAGCAGCTTCTCGCAACCGATCCGCCGGGTGTTCGGCAGCGTGGTGTTTCAAGCCCGCGAGCAGATCTTCATGCCGCCGCCCGGCGATTCACGACCGGCGCGGTTGGCGGTTAAATGGCGCGACCCGGTCTGGGAGCGCGTTTACGCCCCGATCGCCGCCGCCGTGACCGCGGTCTCGGGACGCTGCAACTATCTGCAATACCTCACGATCCGCCGTTACCTGAGCCTGGTGTTCGGCGTGCTGGTGCTGTTGCTGCTGGGGATGGTGTTATGGCGCTGATCGCCGACTATCTGGCCCAAGGCGGCCACATGCTGGTGCTGTTGCTGCTGGCGCCGCTACTCACCGGCTGGGTCCGCACGCTCAAGGCGCAGTTGCTGCGCCGGCGCGGTCCGTCGCTGCTGCAACCCTACCGCGATTTATTCAAGCTGTTGCGCAAGGAGGTCGTGTTGGCCGACTCCGCGTCCTGGCTGTTTCGGGTCGCGCCCTATCTGATCTTCGCCGCCCTGTGGGTGGCGGCGGCGCTGGTCCCCAGCTTCGCCAGCGGCCTGCCGTTCAGTTGGACGGCGGATCTGATCGCCATCGTCGCCCTGCTCGGCACCGCCCGCTTTTTCCTGGCGCTGGCCGGTCTCGACGTCGGGACCAGCTTCGGCGGCATCGGCTCCAGCCGCGAGATGATGATCGCCTCGCTGGCCGAACCGGCCATACTGATGATGGTGTTCACGCTGTCGCTGCTGGCCGGCACCACCGAACTGTCCGCGGTCGCCCGATTCATGCTGACCACCGAGGTCGGCCTGCGGATTTCGCTGGCGCTGGCGCTGCTGGCCCTGATCATGGTGGCCATCGCCGAAAACGCCCGGATTCCGGTGGACAATCCGGCCACGCACCTGGAATTGACCATGGTTCACGAGGCGATGGTGCTGGAATACTCCGGCCGCCATCTGGCGCTGATCGAACTGGCGGCCTCGCTCAAGCTGCTGCTGTATCTGTCCCTGCTGATCTGCATCTTCGCGCCTTGGGGCATGGCGTCCGTCGGGGATGGACCGAGCGCTTATCTGGTGGGCTTGGCCGCGTATCTGGTCAAGCTGGCGATCGGCGGTTTCCTGCTGGCGCTGTTCGAGACCAGCATCGCCAAGATGCGGGTGTTCCGCGTCGATCAATTTCTTGGGGCGGCGCTGATGCTGGGGCTGCTCGGAACCCTGCTGCTGTTTGTAACGCGGAGCCTGTGATGCACGACAGTCTGGCCTTCGACATCGCTCATCTTCTGGCGGGCGGCATGGTCCTGGTGAGCTTTATGATGCTTTACCAGGATCGCTTGTACGCGCTGCTCAACGTCTTCGCCTTGCATTCCCTGGTGCTGGCGCTGGCGGTCGGCTGGCAGGCGTATATCCAGGAGGCTCACCATCTCTATCTCACGGCCGGGATTGCCCTGGTGTTCAAGGCGATCATCATCCCGACCGCGCTGCATCGGATCGTCCGGCGGCTCGGGGTTCATCGCAGTCTGGAAGTGGTCGGGGGCGTGGGTCGCGACATGCTGGCCGGCACGGCGCTGGTGGCGCTGGCGATTCTGGTCATGCTGCCGGTGACGGCGACCGCCGACGCGCTGACGCGCGAGGATCTGGCGTTCGCGCTGGCGGTGGTGCTGCTGGGGCTGCTGCTGATGATCAATCGTCACAACGCGGTCAGTCTGGTGGTGGGTTTCATGTCGCTGGAGAACGGCTTGGTGCTGGCCGCCGCCGGGGCGCGCGGCATGCCGCTGGCGGTGGAGATCAGCGTCGCCTTCTCGGTGCTGATCGCACTGATCGTGATCGGCGTCTTTCTATTCCGCATCCGGGAACGCTTCGATAGCGTGGACATGCAGGCGATGGATGCCTTCCGGGAGGAGCGGCGCAAATGAACGGTGTGGGTCTGGCGGCCATGACCGCGCTGCTGGTCGTCCCGGCCAGCGCTGGATTGCTGCTGGTGCTGGTGTCGGGTTACCGACTCGGCGCCCGGTTGAACGTCGGAGCCACCCTGCTGAGCCTGCTGGCGGCGGTGGCGCTGTTCTGGGAACGGCCGGAAGCCAACCTCTACCTGCGGGTGGACGATTTCAATCTCTATCTCATCGTGCTGAACAATCTGGTCAGCTTCACCACCAGCGTGTTCAGCGCCAGCTACATCGCGCACGAACTGGAAACCGGGCGACTGACCCCGACGTATCTGCGCTTTTATCACGCCATGTATCAGGCGCTGATCTTCGCCATGAATCTGGCGTTTCTCGCCAACAACATCGGTCTGCTTTGGGTGGCCATCGAACTGGCGACGCTGATCACCGTGCTGATGGTCGGTCTCTACCGGACCCATGCCGCCCTGGAGGCGGCCTGGAAGTATTTTATTCTGGGTAGCGTGGGCATCGCCCTGGCGCTGTTCGGCACCAT
>DAIRDI010000254.1:0-4927 GCA_036796235.1 Candidatus Competibacteraceae bacterium
GCATCGCGGAGTTGCTTGCGTGGCTTACTGTCTTTGATTACGTAATGAGGCCTAATCGGGTCGCCGAGGGCTTTTCTCCCCCGGCTCCCACAGCACCCCGCATGCGGGCCCGCACGGGGCGCTTCCTTCGGGATTGAAAGGAACACCCTGAAATGGTGACCCCCAACGCTGGCTACGCGACCAGTCGCCAAGGCCGTTTCACCCGGTCGGGTGCGTTACGACCGTTGAGACTCGCCCGGCTCGCTCGTTGCCGAAGGTTCGGGCCTTCACCCTGTCCCGCCCATGACGGCGAGCGTTGGACTGATTAAAGGGGCCAGGGTCGAATTAAATGCCTAACTTTTCATTCAACCCGGACTGGCGCGATAAAGCCGCGCCAGCCGGTTAATTTTGTGGAAGGGGGGGAACTGTCTTTCCCAGACGACCGGCATGGGACGGCGGTGGCCGGAGTGATCGGCGCCCGCGCGGACGGGACAGGTTTGGATGGCGTGGCCCCGGACGCGGTCCTGACCGTGGTTAAGGCGTGCTGGTATTCGGACCCCGCCAACGCCAAGGCGGTGTGCAGCAGTTGGACGCTAGCCAAGGCGGTGGATTTCGCCATCAACGAAAAGGTCGGGGTGATCAATCTCAGCTTGAACGGCCGGCCCGATGACCTGTTGGCGAGACTGCTGGCTGCGGCTCACCGCCGGGGCATCGTTCTAGTGGCCGCCGCCGCCGAGGAGCGCGACGATCCCGGGTTTCCCGCCACGTTGGGTCTGGTCGTGCCGGTCATCTCCTGCGACGTCAACGGGGCCGTGTCCTCGCCACGCTGGCGGAGCGGCGATTTTGTCGCGGTGGCGCCGGGTCGGGACATCGTCGTCCCCGTCCCGCACGACCGCTATACACTGCTGTCCTGCAGCTCCCTGGCCGCCGCCCATGTCACCGGGGTGGTGGCCCTGCTGCTCCAGCAGCAGCCCGAACTCACGCCCGATCAGGTCAAGACCGTGTTGCGGACCTCGGCCCATCCGGTGGCGGAATCAGTTGCTCGATCCGAACTGGGGTTAGTGGATGCGTGCGCGGCGCTGAAACCCACGGCGCGGGGACTCGTCTGCCCTCGATCCGGTCGCGGGATAATCCTTCCTTAAATCCCCTAAGCGGCCGGCAGCGCGACCCGAGCCGCCGCCCGCGCGGCTTCCCGGTCGCGGGCGTGATCCCGGGCGAGCAGCACGTACAACGCCGGGACCACGAACAGCGTGAACAGCGTACCGATGGCGATGCCGCCGACCAGCGTCAGGCCGATGGAGTTGCGGGCCGCCGCGCCGGCCCCGGCGACCAGCACCAGGGGAAAGTGTCCGGCGATGGTGGCGGCGGTGGTCATGAGAATCGGGCGCAGACGGATCAGCGCCGCCTCGCGCACCGCGTCGAGCTTGGCGCGGCCGTCCAGTTGCAACTGGTTGGCGAACTGCACGATCAAAATCCCGTTCTTGGAAATCAGCCCGATCAGCGTCACCAGTCCGACCTTGGAATAGATGTTGAGCGAGGTGGTCCAGCCCGCGGTCAGCGGAAACGGCGTGTTCGGATCGGGGATCTTCAGGAAGGTGAACACCAGCGCCCCGAACATCGCCAGCGGCACCGAACCGAGCAGAATGATCAAGGGGTCGCGGAAGCTGTTGAACTGGGCCGCCAGCACCAGAAAGATCAGGATGACGGCCAGGCCCATGGTGGCGAAGAACTGGGTTCCCCCTTCCAGACGCAACTGGCGCGATTCGCCGGTGTAATCGATCACGTACCCCTGCGGCAGCAGTTTCGCGGCCTCGTCCTCCAAGAAACTTAGCGCCTCGGCGAGCGGCCGGACCGCCACCCCGCTGATCTTGACCGCGTTGAGCTGCTGGAATCGGTTCAGGGACCGCGCCTCGGTGCTGTGGCGCAGGGTGGCGACCGTGCTCAGCGGCACGAGTTGCCCCGTCGGGCCGGTGACGTAGAGATCCAGCAACTGGTCCGGGTTGAGGCGCTCGACCCGTTCCACCTGGGGGATGACCTTGTAGCTGCGTCCGGCGATGTTGAAACGGTTGACGTAATTCCCGCCCACCGCCGCGCCCAGATCCGCGCCCACCTGTTGCAGGTTGAGGCCGAGGGCGGCGACCTTGTCGCGGTCGATGACGATTTCCGTTTGCGGCTGATCGACCTTGACGTCGATCAGCGGCGGGAAGGCGAACAGACCGCTCGCCATGGCCCGCTGTTGCACCTGCTGGGCGATGGCCAGAATCTCCTCGGTCTCGGCGGTCGAAGCGATGATGAATTCCACCGGGAACTGACCCCCGCCCGGCAGCGCTGGCGGCGTCACCGGGAACATCTGAATGCCGGGGATGCCTTGCAGCTTTTGCTGGATCTCGGGCAGGATTTCGAAGACGGTGCGCTCGCGCTCGCCCCAAGGCTGGGTCACCATGCCGCCGAAGCCCGAGGTGGGGAACGTGATCTGAAAGGTGAACTCGGTCTCCGGCACGCTTAAAAACGCCTCGTTGGCGGCGGCGGCGAACGCGCTGGTCTGGTCGAGGGTGGCGTTGGCGGCGGCGTCCACGATGCCGAAGATCACCCCCTGATCCTCGCTCGGCGCCAGCTCCTCGGGCGAGAACATCCACATCGGCACGACCAGGACCGCCAGCGTGCCCCATACCAGGTACACCGCCGGGCGCGCGCTCAAGGCCCCATCCAGCAGCCGGCCATAGAACCGCTTCAGGCGCTCGAAGCCGGCGTTGATATGCGCGGGCAGCCAGTGCTGTTCGGATTCGGCGGTCAGCAGCTTGGACGCCATCATCGGCGACAGGGTCAGGGCCACGATCCCGGAAATGGTCACCGCTCCGGCCAGGGTGAAGGCGAATTCGCGGAACAGCGAACCGGTCAGGCCCCCTTGCAGGCCGATGGGAATGTAGACCGCGATCAGGGTGAGGGTCATGGCGATGATCGGGCCGACCAGCTCCCGCGCGCCGAGAATCGCGGCGTCGAACGGCGTCTGGCCCTCGCGGATGTGGCGTTCGACGTTCTCCACCACCACGATGGCGTCGTCCACCACCAGGCCGACCGACAGCACGATGGCCAGCAGGGTCAACAGGTTGATGGTGAAGCCGAATAACTGCATCAGAAAGATGGCGCCGATCAGCGAGATGGGGATGGCGATGACCGGCACCAGCACCGACCGCAGGGACCCGAGGAACAGGAAGATGATGATCACCACGATCAGCAACGTCTCGGTCAGGGTCTTGATCACCTCGGTGATGGCGTTGTTGATGTAATTCGTGGCGTCGTAGGCGACCGTGGCGTCCAGGCCGGTCGGCAGGGCCTGCTGGATCAGTTCCATCTCGGCGCGGACCCGCCGGATCACGTCGATGGCGTTGGCGTTGGGCAAGGGGTAAATGCCCATGAACACGGCGGTCTGTCCGGAGAAGCGCACTTCGGCGTTGTAGTCCTCGGCCCCGAGCGCCACGTCCGCGATATCCCGCAACCGCACCAGCGCGCCTTCCCGCTCGCGGATCACCAGATTCTTGAATTCCTCCACCGAACGCAGATCGGTGTTGGCGGTGAGATTGACCTGCACCAGCGCGCCCTGGGTGCGACCGACGGCGGTCAACACGTTGTTGTTGGCCAGCGCCTGCCGGACCTGGACCGGGCTGATGTTGAGCGCGGCCATCCGGTCGGGCTTGAGCCAGACGCGCATGGCGAAGGTGCGAGCGCCGAGAATTTCGGCGCGCTGCACCCCCGCGATGGCGGTCAGGCGCGGTTGCACCACCCGCGCCAGATAGTCGGTGATTTCGTTCTGTTCCAAAAGGTCCGAGCTGAAGCTCAGATAGGCCGAGGCAAATTCGCTGTCGGCCGACTCGATGTTGAGGACCGGCACCTCGGCTTCCGGGGGCAGGTCGCCGCGCGCCTGATCGACCTTGGAACTGATTTCGGCCAGCGCCCGGGTCGCGTCGTAGTTCAGCCTGAGGCGAGCGCGGATGGTGGACAGCCCCTGGGCACTCTGCGACTCCAGATATTCGATGCCGTCCGCCGCCGCGATGGCCCGTTCCAGCGGCGTGGTGATAAAACCGCGCACCAGCTCGGCGCTGGCGCCGACGTAGACCGTGGTCACCGTGACGCTGGCGTTATCGCTGCGCGGGTACTGGCGGACGTTGAGGGAAAAGATCGCCTGAATCCCGGCGATGATGATCACCAGATTGACGACGATCGCCAGCACCGGCCGGCTGACGAACAGATCCGTGAAGGATTTCATGATGTTAATACCGCTTCTTAGTCGATCTGGTCATTTGGAACAGAGTTGTAGCTGTAGGGCGGGTTAGGGCGCCAGCCCGTAACCCGCCAATCTCTCGACGGCCGGTTGCGGCGGGTTACGCTGCGCTAACCCGCCCTACATCCCGACATCCCTACATCCCTACATCCCTACATCCATACATCCCTGATCACGCATTCTCCGGCCGGGGCGCGAGCCGCGGCTGGGGCGCCAGGGTGTTATCCACCACGACGCTCATGCCGTTGCGGAGCTTGAAGACCCCGCTGCTGACCACCGTCTGGCCGGCTTCGAGGCCCGAAGTCACCACCACGAAATCGCCGCGGGTCCGGCCGAGCCGCACGAACTTCTGGTTCAACACCTGCCCGACCGCGCCGGTTTGCTCGTCCTTGTGCTCCTCGACCACGAACACCGAGTCGCCATAGGGGGCATAAAGCACCGCCGTGGCGGGAATCATCAACACCGGCTCGGTTTCCGGCAGCACCGCCGCGACTTCGACGTACATGCCGGGTTGCAGGCGGCCGTCGCGATTCGCCAGCGTGGCTTGCAGGCGCACGTTGCGGGTGACGGCGTCCACTTCGGGGCTGATGGCGCTGAGTTGGCCTTCGAACGCTTGGGCCGGGAAGGCATCGGTGGTCACCCGCACCGGCATGCCCGTGGTGAGTTGGG
>DAIRDI010000255.1:0-4919 GCA_036796235.1 Candidatus Competibacteraceae bacterium
GTGGATCGCCTGCTGAGCGTCGAGGAGATGTTCGCCCTGGAAGCCCCGCGCCCGGTCGAGGCCCGGCGGGAGTTAGAGGCTGTCTGGTAAAAAATTACGGTGCTGAGCGGGCTTTTAGTTACCCACCAGTCCAGGATCGCGTGAAATTGGCCTATTTTGATAGCTTCGGCCTAAAAATTAGCTTTTAAATCAAACAGATTTTTCCAAGACAGCTTCTTATCCCCGGCCTGAATTCACCGCCGGGTTGCACCGGCGGATCATTTTTCCCCGACGGTAAGCGTTCGAATTCCTTGCTCCGGCGGGGTGGCGCAGCGGGACATCGTGGCGCGGTTTGATGCCTGATTGCTCGGTTACTTGACCCAGCGACGCGCATCCTTGAGGAGCAGCAGCAGTTGCTGCTCGCGCAGCGGCGATGCGATGAAGCCGAAGCGGGTGTAGAACCGCGCCGCTTCCTCGTCGATAGGGTGGGTCAGCATCGCCCGGATGCCGGCCTGCTCGGCAATCAGCATTGTGCGACGAATCGCATCCTGGAGCAGGCCGAAGCCTATGCCTCGCCCCTGATCCTGCACCGAGACTGCCAGCCGCGCCAGGATCACCACCGGCAACGGGTACTGCCCCATCCCTTTGCGGATTCGTTCGGGCGCATCCAGCGTATCAATCTGACCGACTGTCAGACTGAAATAGCCTGCCACCCGGTCATCATCGGCCACGACGAAGGTCTTGGCTGAGCCGCTGCCCTGGGCCTGCCGGGCGTGGCGCAGCAGCCAGTCGTTCAACGCAGGTTTGCCACAGTCGAATTCTTCCAGCCGATGTTGGGCTCCCAGGGGTTCAGGTCCGCGCAGACTCACTTCGCATCCCAGGGCGCTTTGCGCGAGAACAGATCGCGCAAACCTTCGTTGGACTGTTCTGGTTGCTCCAACAAATCCATCAGGGCTTGGTACTGGCTGCCCGAGACCACGAACAGACGCTGGTCCAGCAGGGTCTGCTCGGCGGCCAAGCAGGCACTGTCCAGAATGAAGTCGGTCAGGGATTTGTGCGCCACTTCGGCAGCGCGGCGCAGCACGACTTCCTGTGCGGGGGTGGCGCGCAAGCCCAGCCGGGCGGAACGCGCAACAGGTGAAGAGGCAATAGCGGCCATGTTGGCACCTCAGTTTGTTAGATCAAACGCTGAAATGTTAGTACAAACGACGCGCGCCGTCCAGTTGTGAAATGCGGCTGGCCGCCTTGGTTGACGATGAACCTCTGCGCATAAGTCGTTGGTATTTATAACGCACCAACTGTGCGTACCCGCAGGCCGAACGGAGAAAAGAGACGGTTCTGACCGGAAAAGTGGCCGATTTCGGGTATTTCGGCAGGACGCCGCCCGCGGCGCTGATGGCTGGAATCCCGCGTGGCGCGGGGATCTCAGGCGAAAAAAAGGCCCGGAGAATTTCCGAGCCCTTGTATGTGGTGGAGGCGGGGGGGATCGAACCCCCGTCCGCAAATCCTCTGCCTTCGGCCCTACATGTTTAGCCGAGTCTTTGATTTAACGGTCCGCAACCCGACCGGCAGGGCGGCGAACCGCGGTTCCGGTTAGGGTTTTGCGCCTCGCCCCCGGACAGGGTTGGTGCGAGCTTGCGTTAGTCGACCCCCGAGCGTCCCGAAGGACCCGAACCTCACAAGCAAGTTTCGGTCGGAGGCTGGCCGGGATTAAGCGGCCAGAGCGTAGTTGTCGTCGTTGGCAACTATATTTTGCAGCCTGATTAACGAGATGAGCTGCATTCTCGACATGCGCCTAGGGTTTTGCAATCCGCGTCGAAACCAGATCGCCCCCATGTCGGTAAAATTTAAGATAGCATGACGAGCGGGAAGTTCCCTCACCTACCGATCGCGCATCAGCCGCTGTTTGTCGCGTTCCCAGTCGCGGTCCTTTTCCACCGCCCGCTTGTCGTATTCCTTCTTGCCGCGCGCCAGCCCGATGTCCAGCTTGACCCGGTTGCGCTTCCAGTACAGCGCCAGCGGCATCAGCGTGTAGCCCTTGCGCTCGACCGAGCCGATCAACCGCCCGATCTCTTCCCGATGCAACAGCAGCTTGCGGGTGCGGGTCGGATCGGCTTGTACGTGGGTGGACGCCGAGGTCAGCGGCGAGATATGGCAGCCGAACAGGAAAGCCTCGCCGTCGCGCAGCAGCACGTAACTTTCCTTGAGGTGCGCGCGGCCAGCCCGCAGGCTCTTGACCTCCCAGCCCTGCAGGGCCAAGCCCGCCTCGTAGTGTTCCTCAATGAAATATTCGTGATACGCTTTTTTGTTGCCAGCGATCTGATGTTGGCTCGGGGTCGATTTTTTGTTCATGACGGTTCAGTATAGCCGTACCGATGCCGGGTCCGATACGCGCTGCTTGAGGATGCGGGTGGATTCAACCAAACTGGCCGGTGAGAATCCCACAATAACCTACCCAGTCGCACGGAGATTGAGTCGTGGCGACCATCAAGAAGAGCGCCCTGGTCCTGTATTCGGCGGCCGAAATGTACGCCTTGGTCAACGATGTCGAAGCCTACCCGCAATTTTTACCGTGGTGCCGGTCCGCCCATGTGGTTATTTGCGGCGAGGACGAGTTGCGGGCGACCATCGAAATGGCCAAGGGGGGGGTGCATAAATCCTTCACCACCCATAACCGCATGCAACCGGACCGGATGATCGATATTCGCCTGTTGGAAGGTCCGTTCAAAAGTCTGGAGGGTCACTGGTGCTTCGACCCCCTGCGCGCCGACGCCTGCAAGGTGTCGCTGAACATGGACTTTGAGTTCTCCATGCTGCTGCGGAAGGCGATCGAGCCGGTGTTCAAGCAGATCGCCAACTCGCTGGTGGATGCCTTCTGCCAGCGCGCGGTGGAGTTGTATGGCAAGCGATAATCCCGCCACGATCCGGGTCGAGGTGGCCTACGCGCGCCCCGACGAACAACTGATCGTGCCAGTCGAGATCCCGGAAGGCGCGACTCTGGAGCAGGCCATCTGCCTGGCGAAGATTCAAGAGCGGTTTCCGGAAATTCAGCTTGAGACCGCCAAGGTGGGCGTGTTCGGTAAGCTGAGTAAATTATCGGCCACCGTGCGCGCCGGCGACCGGGTGGAAATTTACCGGCCGCTGCTCGCCGATCCCAAGGCGGTGCGCAAAAAGCGCGCCGCCGAGGGCAAGCGCATGCGCAAGGGCGGCGGCGAGTTGGAGCCGGAGGAAGGTTAATCCACCACGCCGTCAACCCGATCGAGGGTGTCGCCGCGAAAATGCAAGATCAGGTGGCGCTGCTCGATGGTTCTGCCGCCCTTGCTGTATTGATAGTAATAATCCCAGCGGTCCTGGTGAAACGGGTCGACGAGCAATGGGGCGCCCAGAAGCTGCTGAACTTGCTGCCGGGTCATGCCGGGGCGCAACTGTCCGGCCATCGCCGGGTCAACATAATTGCCTTGGCGGACCGGGACGGTATAGAAGCTGGGTACCACCGATCCGCAGCCGGCGGTCAGGACGAGCAGCAGGATGCCGGCGGCGCATGGGTAATGGTGAAACATGGAAGCGGAGTCCGGGTTGCTGGAACGTGTATTATGATAACGTACATCGGCAAGCCGTGGGTAAGCGCAATTCTGGAGTCGATTCTTCGTGGGCTCGAAAGAAATTAAACAGGCGGGCCTGAAGGTCACGCTGCCGCGCATCAAGATCCTCGAAATGCTGCAAAGCCAGCAGGGCGCACATCTGTCCGCCGAGGAAATCTATCGGACGTTGATCGAGGCCGGCGAAGAAATTGGTCTGGCGACCGTGTATCGGGTGCTCACCCAGTTTGAATCAGTCGGACTGGTCAAGCGCCATCATTTTGAGAGCGGCCAATCGGTCTTCGAACTCGATCTGGGCCAGCACCACGACCATATTCTCTGCGTGGAATGCGGGCGGATCGAGGAGTTCTGCGACGATGAGATCGAGCGGCGCCAGCAACGCGTCGCGCGGCGGCTCGGTTTCGAGTTGGCCGAACACTCGCTGATCCTTTATGGCCACTGCGCCCGTCCCGATTGCTCGCACCATCATCCTCCGGAAAGCGCGCGGGAGAAGGAAGAAAAAACGGCTTCGTCCTGATCCGCGCCCGCCGATCGGAGGACTGCTTTCTCCACCATCTCCCGCGCGTGCGCCAGGGTGTTCGCGGTGAGTTCCAACCCGCCCAGCATGCGGGCGATTTCCGTCACCCGCTCCTCGGCGCCCAGCGGCAAAACCTGGGTATGGGTGTTCTCGCCATCGGTCTGTTTTTCCACCTTGAACTGCTGGTGGGCCTGGGCCGCGACCTGCGGCAGGTGGGTGACGCACAGCACCTGCCGGCCGCCGCCCAGCGCCCGCAGTTGCCGGCCCACCACTTCCGCGACGCCGCCGCCGATGCCGCTGTCCACCTCGTCGAAGATCAGGGTCGGAATGCGGGCGGCGCGGGCGGCGATCACCTGAATCGCCAGGCTGATCCGCGACAGTTCGCCGCCGGAAGCGACCTTGGCCAGGGGCCGTAGCGGTTGTCCCGGATTGGCGCTGACCTGGAACTCCACCGCTTCCAGGCCGTTCGGGGTGGGCTGTTCCAAGGGTTCCAGGACGATGGCGAAGCGTCCCCCCGGCATTCCCAGCTCCGCCAGCGCCGCCGAGATCCGTTCGCTCAGATCCCGCGCCGCCGCCGACCTTTGTTCGCTCAAACGGTCGGCGCATTCCTGATAGGCCGCCCGCGCGATTTTCAGCGCCTGTTGCAACGACTCCAGCCGGGTCTCGCTGTGTTCCAGGGATTCCCGTTCCGCCTCGAACCGCGCCCGCAGCGCCGGCAGTTCTTCGGCGGTGATCCGATGCTTGCGAGCCAGTTGGTGGGCGGCGGCCAGCCGCTGTTCCACCCGCGCCAGATGCTCGGGATCGAGATCGAGCGCCTGCACGTA
>DAIRDI010000256.1:0-4894 GCA_036796235.1 Candidatus Competibacteraceae bacterium
GCCACCAAGGACGCCGGACGCATCGCCGGGTTGGAAGTCAAGCGGATCATCAACGAACCGACGGCGGCGGCGCTGGCCTTCGGCATGGACAAGTCCAGCACCAAGGACCGCAAGATCGCGGTTTACGATCTGGGCGGCGGGACCTTCGACATTTCGATCATCGAAATCGCCGAGGTGGACGGCGAGAAGCAGTTCGAGGTGCTGTCGACCAACGGCGACACCTTCCTGGGCGGCGAGGACTTCGACAAGCGGATCATCGACCACCTGATCGAGCAGTTTCAGCGTGAGTCGGGCATCAATCTGGCCAACGATCCCTTGGCGCTGCAACGGCTGAAGGAAGCCGCCGAGAAAGCCAAGATCGAACTGTCGTCCAGCCAGCAGAGCGATATCAATCTGCCCTACATCACGGCGGACGCCAGCGGGCCGAAGCATCTGAATCTGAAGCTGACCCGCGCCAAACTGGAGTCGCTGGTAGAGGATTTGGTCGATAAAACCATCGGTCCCTGCCGCACCGCGCTGAAGGACGCCGGACTGGGCGTCGGCCAGATCGACGACGTGCTGCTGGTCGGCGGCCAGACCCGGATGCCCAAGGTGCAGGACAAGGTGCGCGAGTTCTTCGGCAAGGACCCGCGCAAGGACGTCAACGCCGACGAAGCGGTGGCGGTGGGCGCGGCGATTCAGGGCGGCGTACTGGGCGGTTCGGTCAAGGACGTGCTGCTGCTCGACGTGACCCCGCTGAGCCTGGGCATCGAGACCCTGGGCGGGGTGATGACCAAGCTGATCGAGAAGAACACCACGATCCCGACCAAGGCGACCCAGGTGTTCTCGACCGCCGACGACAATCAAACCGCGGTGACGGTACATGTGTTGCAGGGCGAGCGCGAGGTCGCCCAGGCCAACAAGTCGCTGGGTAAATTCGACTTGCAGGATATTCCCCCCGCCCCGCGCGGCGTGCCGCAGATCGAGGTGACCTTCGACATCGACGCCAACGGCATCCTGCACGTCTCGGCCAAGGACAAGGCGACCGGCAAGGAAAACCGGATCGTGATCAAGGCGTCCTCCGGGTTGTCCGAGGATGAGATCAAGCGGATGGTCGGCGACGCCGAGGCGCACGCCGACGAAGACCGCAAGTTCCACGAACTGGTCAATATCCGCAATCAGGCCGAGAACCTGATTCACGCCTCCGAAAAGACCTTGCGGGAGTTGGGCGACAAAGTCGAAGGCGGCGAGCGCTCGGCGATCGAAGCGGCGATCAGCGACTTGCGTTCCGCAGCCAAGACCGACAACAAGAGCGCCATTGAGGCCAAGACCCAGACGCTGGCCGAGTTGTCTGGCAAACTGGCCGAGCGGATTTACAGCCAGAGCGGCGGTCCGGAAGGCGGCCCCGGCGGACCGCAGGGTGGTGCTGGCGGCGGCGGCGGTCACAAGCCGGCCGACGACGGGGTGGTGGACGCCGAGTTCGAGGAGGTTAAGAAGTAACCGCCGCGCTTGCGGTAAACTATGAATCCGGGAGCGCTTTGCGTTCCCGGATTTTTGATTTTGGACGAACCCTATCTGGCGGCCCGCCGCGACGCAAGACCGAATCATGGCCAAACGCGACTATTACGAAGTTCTCAACTTAGCCCGCAACGCCAGCGAGGCCGAGATCAAGCAGTCTTACCGGCGGCTGGCGATGAAACATCATCCCGATCGCAATCCGGGCGATCAGGTGGCCGAGGAGCAGTTCAAGGAAGCCAAGGAAGCCTACGAAGTGTTGAGCGATTCGCGCAAGCGGACGGCTTACGACCAGTTCGGCCATGCCGGGGTGGACAGCTCGGCGGGCGGCGGTTTTGGCGGCGGCGGTCCGGCCGATCTGAACGACATTTTCGGCGGGGTGTTTCGCGATATTTTCGGCGGGGCGCGCGGCGGCGGGGGCGGCAGCCAGGCCTATCGGGGCGCCGATCTGCGCTATATCCTGGATTTGACGCTGGAGGAAGCAGTCTTCGGCGTGACTTCCAAGATTCGGGTGCCGACCCTGGTGACCTGCGCCACTTGCGGCGGCAGCGGCGCTAAACCGGGGACCAAACCGATCACCTGTCCGACCTGTCGCGGCGTCGGCCAAGTACGGATGCAGCAGGGTTTTTTCTCGATTCAACAGACTTGTCCGCGCTGTCAGGGACGCGGAACGATCATTCCCGAGCCCTGCGAGACTTGCGGGGGCAGCGGCCGGGTCGAGGAGCAGAAAACGCTGTCGGTCAAGGTGCCTGCGGGGGTCGACAACGGTGATCGCATCCGCTTGTCTGGCGAGGGCGAGGTGGGGGAGGGTGGGGGATCTCCGGGCGATTTGTACGTGCAGATCCGGGTCAAGCCGCATCCCATCTTTACTCGCGAGGATAACGACTTGTACTGCGAGGTGCCGATCGGTTTCCCCACCGCGGCGCTGGGCGGCGATTTGGAGGTGCCGACCCTGGATGGCCGGGTCAGTCTGAAGATCCCGTCCGAGACCCAGACCGGCAAGGTGTTTCGGGTCCGGGGCAAGGGCGTCAAGCCGGTGCGCGGGGGCGCGACCGGCGATCTGTTGTGCCGGGTGATGATCGAAACCCCGGTCAACCTGACCCGGGAGCAGAAGGAACTGTTGCAGAGGTTCGCCGAGACCATGGAAGCGGGTGGCAAGCAACATGCGCCGCAGGAAGGAAGCTGGCTGGACGGGGTCAAGAAGTTTTTCGAGGATATGAAGTTCTGAAAAAGGGTATATCCCTGTTTTCGCGGCCGAAGCCAGCCCCGGATGCCGAAACGTCCCAACCGACCAAGGTGGAGAGAGGGTATGAAGAGGGCTAAAGGCTAAAGGTCAAAGGGCAAATGTCAAAAATGCGGGAGACGCGAGGCTATGTCGGCGAACGGCCGCCGGCGCGGTTTAACCTGGCGCGCTATTGCCTGAGCGCGGCGGCGCAGGCTACACCGGACAAAGTGGCGCTGATCGTGGCATCCGACGCCCGCGCGCCGGTCGAGCAGGCGGAACGCTGGACCTACGCGCAACTGGACGTGGCGGTGCGGCGGGTGGCGGCGGGTTTGCGCCGACTCGGACTGGAACCGGGCGCGCGGTTGATGATCCGCATGGGCAACACCAGTGATTATGCCCTGCTGTTCTTCGGCGCCATCGCCGCCGGTTGCGTGCCGCTACCGTCCTCGACGCAACTGACCGAGGAGGAGGCGGATTTCCTGCTGGCGGATTCCGGCGCGCGGATACTGGCGATGTCGGAAGACTTGACGATCCAGCCGCCGCCGGGCGTGCGCGTCCTGGGTCCCGCCGACGTTGAAAAGCTGCGCGCCAGTCACGAGCCGCTGGATTACGCCGATACCGCCGCCGACGATCCGGCCTTTCTCATCTACACCTCCGGCACGACCGGCCAGCCCAAGGGAGTGCTGCACGCCCAGCGCTCGGCCTGGGGACGCCGCCCGATGTACCAGGGCTGGTATGCCATCCGCCCGGATGATGTTGTCTTGCACGCCGGGGCCTTCAACTGGACTTATACGCTGGGGGTTGGGTTGACCGATCCCTGGGCCAACGGCGCGACGACCGTGCTTTATAACGGGCCGCGCGATGTGACGGTCTGGCCGGCGCTGATGGCGCGATGTCGGGCGACCCTGTTCGCGGCGGTGCCGGGCCTGTATCGGCAAATTCTGAAGTACAACGATTTACGCGCCTTTGATTTATCCAGCCTGCGCCACGGTCTGACCGCCGGCGAGGCCCTGAGCGCGGCGTTGCTGGAGCAGTGGCGAACGACCACCGGCAAGGAGTTGTACGAGGCGTTGGGGATGAGCGAGTGCTCCACCTATATTTCCTCAGCGCCTGGCGCGCCGGTGCGGCCGGGCAGTCCCGGCAAGCCGCAACCGGGCCGCTGCGTGGTGGTGCTGCCGGTCGATGGCGGCGAGGAGCCGCTGCCGCCGGGCGAGACTGGCTTGCTGGCGGTGCACTGCGGCGATCCGGGCTTGATGCTGGGCTACTGGAATCGGCCGGAGGAAGAGGAACTGGTCTACCGGGGCGAGTGGTTCATCGGCGGCGATCTGGCGCATTTCGACGCCGACGGTTACCTGTACTATCACGGTCGCAACGACGACGTGATGAACGCCATGGGCTACCGGGTCTCGCCCCTGGAAGTAGAACACTGCCTGAGCAAGCATCCCGCGGTGGCCGAAGCAGCGGTGACCGAACTGGCGGTGCGCGAAGGCGTCTCGGTCATCGCGGCTTTCGTCGTGCCGCGCGATCCGGACGAGCCTGACGGGATGGACGCCGCGCCGCTGTTGGCTTACGCTCACGACCACTTGGCGGCCTATAAATGTCCCCGCGAGATCATTTTCATCGACACCCTGCCGCGCACTGTCAACGGCAAGGTGCTGCGCCGTGAATTGGCGCGGTGGCGGCGCTAAATTGCCTCGGGTTGCCAGCATGAATTTGCACGGCCTGCCGACCGTTTGCAAACCGCCTGGGCGCTGACCGGCATGGAACCTTCATCCGAAGTGGCGACCGATTCGCCCTCGATCCCCGGACATTCGACCGCTGCCGTGTCGGATGCCCTGTTCGACACGGATTGCTGCCTCAATTGCGGGACGCGGCTGGTAGGGCCGTTCTGCGCGGCTTGCGGGCAGAAAAAGGCCGGCCGCATCGGCGTCAAGACCGTGCGCAGCGAAGCGTGGTCGCGTTTTCGCTGGTTCGAGTGGGACACGGTCCGCTCGGCGTTCGGCGTGGTGCGGCGGCCGGGCACGGTCGCCCGACAGTATGTGCTGGGGATGCGCAAGGATCACATGCACCCGCTGACGCTGTTGCTGCTGGCCATCGGCGTGCTGGTGGTGGTGTTGGGCCAGACTGACTATCTCGCCCCCGCCTCGCCGAGCGAGGCAGCCAAGCGGATGTACG
>DAIRDI010000257.1:0-4875 GCA_036796235.1 Candidatus Competibacteraceae bacterium
TAGGTGGCGCCGAAAGCGATGGCGTTGCGATCGCTGTCAGGAACGCGCGGGTTGCGGTATTCGGCGGAAGGCACCGGCGATTGATCGTACTGATAGCCGGCCCGGAAGGTCCATTCCGGGCTGTAGTCGTAGCTGACGCCGATGTTAAAGGTCCAACTGTCATCCCATTTTTCTGGAATCACCGACTCCGTGCCATCGGCAAACTTCAGCCGCAACTCCTGGAACAGACTCCAGTTGGTCCAGCGCACGCCGCCCATCACCGCCCACTGGTCGTCGATCCGTTTGTAAGCGGTTAGCAACAACCAGTCGGGCGCGGTCCAATCGACCTTGGCGGACAGCGTGCCGTCGCGACCCGGGATAAAATTGCTGATGGTGCGGTCGCCCTCCAGCGTGAACTTGATGCGCGAGCGATAACTCAGCCCTACCCGGGTGTTGGCGTCGAATTCCCAGGTCGTCCCCAGATTGTAGCCAAACCCGATATCATCTCCCTTCATCTCGGCGTGACCGTCCGTCGCCGGGCTCAACGGGTTGAACAAGGCTTGGCTCAGCTTCGCTTCGATATACTGGACGCTGAAGCCGCCACCGACCGACCAATGGTCATTGATCCGATAGGCGATGGAGGGGTTGACATCCACGGTGAGCAATTCCGACTCGAGGGCGTGATATCGGCCCACCCAGCCCTTGCCATAGCTGGCGCTGACCGCGAACGGCGCGTTTACGCTCAGCCCGAACCGCATCCGTTCGTTGATATCCATGAGGTAATAGCCGTTGGGCACGAAGTTGTCGGTGCCCCCGTCGTCGTTGCGTCCGGTGGTTGGAACGGTCACGAACACCGGCACGGCGCCCGGTTGGGTGAGAACTTCACCTAGATTGGCCGGCAGGCGGAGGGTCGATCCAGCATTTTTCGCCTCCGTGGCGATACCGATGAAGGAGATGCCCGCCTGCGCCTGAGCGCCCGTACTCAGCATCATATCGGCGGGATTGAAGTAGGCGGCCGAAGCATCGTCGTTCGGCGAGCTGCCGCCGGCGAAGGCCCGGCCCAAACCGGTGACGCTCTGCTCGGTGATTTGCAGGCCGGAGGCGTGGACGGAGCCAGCGATGGTTATAAGTCCGGTGAACCCGAGAACCAAGAGCGAGCCGTTGCGGGGGTTTTTTAGAACCATCGGATTGCCCTTTATTGAATTATAATGACCGTGCGATCTGTGATTATTCTAGGTTACGCTCCTCAAGAATGCCCAATCCGGTCGATTTCATGTTGCTCGCCGCGCCAGCAGGCGCTGGACCGCCGCCCCGTCGAACGGCCAGTCCAGTTCCTCGCCGGTATCCAGCCGGCGCAATACGGGAATGCGGACCCCATACCGCTCCAGTAACGCGTCGTCATCGGCGATTTCCAACAGCCTGACCTTTAGGTTGGATGCCTCGCGAATTAGGATTTCCGCCCGTTCGCACAGGTGGCAACCGCTGGTGGTATACAGTACCAGTCCCGGCTCACTCTCCGGATGTTTCATTTCCATCATTTGCCCCCTAACCTTGTAGCAACGCGCTGTCAACCTCCCGAAACGCCCATGGCCAGACTGCTGCACGAACTCATTACCGAACAAGCGGATCGCTGCCCGGACGCCGCCGCTCTCGTCCACCGCCAAACCACTTTGGATTATGCCGCTCTGGCCGGGCAAATCCAGGCCGCCGCCCAAGGGCTGCTAGCGCTGGGGCTGAACCGGGGAGAACGGGTCGCTATCTATCTGCCCAAACAGGTCGAAACCGTCGCCGCCCTGTTCGGCGCCACTCTGGCCGGAGGCGTGTTCGTCCCGGTCAACCCACTGCTGAAGCCCGAGCAGGTCGCCTACATCCTGCGCGACTGCAACGTTCGGATTCTGGTCACTTCGCGGGATCGGGCGGATGCCCTGGAGCCCCTGTTGGTGGACTGCTCCGATCTGCACAGCCTGATCCTGGTGGATGCGACCGCCCCGCCAACCCCGCACGCGCACCATTTGCAAGTCTTGGGCTGGCCGACCCTGCTGATGCTGGACGAAGCCCGGTCACCGGCGCGGATCATCGATCTGGACATGGCCGCCATTCTCTACACCTCGGGCAGCACCGGCAAACCCAAGGGGGTGGTGTTGTCCCATGGCAATCTGCTGGCCGGCGCCTCCAGCGTCGCCGAATACCTCAGCAACCGGGCCGACGATCGGATTCTGGCGATTCTGCCGTTCAGCTTCGATTATGGCCTCAGCCAACTGACCACCGCTTTCCTGGCGGGCGCGCGAGCCGTGCTGATGGATTATCTGCTGCCCCGGGACGTGGTGGCCACGGTCGCCCGCGAGGGAATCACCGGCTTGGCGGCGGTGCCGCCGATGTGGGTGCAACTGGCGCCGCTGAAATGGCCCAAGGCGACGGTCGATTGTCTGCGCTATTTCACCAACTCGGGCGGCGCCATGCCCCGCGCTACTCTGACGGCGCTGCGGCGGTCCCTGCCGAAAACCACGCCGTATCTGATGTACGGCCTCACCGAGGCTTTCCGCTCCACCTACCTGCCGCCTGCGGAAATCGACCGCCGCCCCGATTCCATCGGCAAAGCCATCCCCAACGCGGAGATTCTGGTGGTGCGCGAGGACGGTACGCCCTGCGCGCCCGGCGAACCTGGCGAGCTGGTGCATCGCGGCGCGCTGGTGGCGCTCGGCTACTGGAACGATCCGACCAAAACCGCCGAACGCTTTCGCCCGGCGCCCGGCCAGCACCCCGGCCTGCCGGTCCCCGAACTGGCCGTATGGTCGGGCGACACCGTGCGCGCTGATGAGGAGGGTTTCCTGTACTTCATCGGCCGCAAGGATGACATGATCAAAACCTCGGGCTATCGGGTCAGCCCCACCGAGATCGAGGAGGTGCTGTACAGCAGCGGTCACGCCGCCGAAGCGGCGGCGCTGGGCGTTCCACACCCGGCGCTGGGCCAGGCGATCGTGGCCGTCGTCAAACCCCTGCGCGATGCGTTCAACGAAAACGCGCTGATCAACCATTGCAAACAGCACTTGCCCAACTTCATGACGCCGTTGCAAATCATCGCCTACCCCACCGATCTGCCGCGCAATCCTAACGGCAAAATCGACCGCAAGCGCCTAGTCGAAGAACTGCGCGACCGCTTTCAGGAGTCGGACTCATAAACACGGCCAAGCCCGTTCATCCGCCGATGCGCCAGTTTCCGGTCGTCGACGACTGCCTCCAGATCGGCGGCATTCCCCTCACGCAACTGGCGGCGCGCGTCGGACAAACCCCTTTCTACGCCTACGACCGCCGTCTGTTGGACGAACGGGTGGCGCTGCTGCGTCGCGCGCTGCCAAGCGCCGTCGAACTGCACTACGCGATTAAGGCTAATCCGCTGCCGGCCGTGGTCCAACATCTGGCCGGACTGGTGGATGGGCTGGACATCGCCTCGCTGGGCGAGTTGCGGGTGGCGCTGGATACCGGCATGGACCCGGATGACATCAGCTTCGCCGGTCCGGGAAAACGCCCGCCGGAACTGACCGCCGCCATCGCCACTGGCATTATTCTCATTCTCGAATCCCCGCGCGAACTGGAACTCGTCGCCCGCCTGGGCCGGGAGCAACGCCGGCGACCACGCGTGGCGGTGCGGATCAATCCGGATTTCGAACTCAAGGCCTCCGGGATGAAGATGAGCGGTGGACCCAAACCGTTCGGGGTAGACGCCGAACAGGCGCCGGCGCTACTGCGGCGAATCGGCGAACTCGAACTGGATTTTCAGGGCTTTCACATCTTCACCGGCTCGCAGAATTTGCGCGCGGCGGCTATCGTCGAGGCCCACGACCGCACGTTTGAACTGGCGCTGCGGCTGGCGGCGGATGCGCCGGGACCGATGCGCCTGCTCAACATCGGCAGCGGTTTCGGCATTCCCTACTTCCCCGGCGATGTTCCCCTGGACCTGGAGCCCATCGCCGCCAATCTGGAACGGTGGCTGCCAGCGGTGAAGGAAAGGTTGCCCCAAGTTCGACTGGTACTGGAACTGGGCCGCTATCTGGTGGGCGAGGCGGGGATTTACGTCGTTGAAGTCATCGACCGCAAGGTCTCGCGCGGCCACACTTTTCTGATCACCAACGGCGGCCTGCATCACCACTTGGCGGCCTCCGGCAACTTCGGCCAAGTGGTGCGGAAAAACTATCCGGTGGCGGTCGGCAATCGGGTTGTGGGCGCCGGGCGGGAGGTGGTGACGGTGGTCGGACCGCTCTGCACGCCGCTGGATATTCTGGCGGAACGGATGGAACTGGCGAAAGCCGAGATCGGCGATTTGATCGTGGTGTTCCAGTCCGGCGCCTATGGGCTGACTGCAAGTCCGACGGCGTTTCTCAGTCATCCGCCGTGCGTGGAGGTACTGGTGTGACGGATATAATTCCTGAATTTTTATTCCCTCTTCACGAATAGAACATTGCTATGCATCAAACCATCCGTTACGAAAACGATATTGTGGCTTGGGCTAACGAACAGGCTCGATTGTTAAGAGCTGGTCGCTTCGACCTTCTGGATCTGGAACATTTAGCCGAGGAGATAGAGGACGTGGGTCGCAGCGAACAACGGGAACTGGCTAGCCGTATGGCGGTGCTGCTGGCCCACTTGCTCAAATGGCAGAATCAGCCGGAAAGGCGGGGTCACAGTTGGCAACGCACGATCAAGGAGCAACGGCGCGGTATCAGTTACCGCCTGGACGAAACTCCCAGCCTCAAGGCCAAGCTGAACGAGGCGAAATGGTGGGATGGCGTCTGGACTGATGCACTGCTGCAAGCCATCCAGGAAACCGGCTTGGACAGTTTTCCGGAAGCCTGCCCTTGGACGGTATCAGAGATCCTGAACCCGGATTGGCTGCCTTAA
>DAIRDI010000258.1:0-4858 GCA_036796235.1 Candidatus Competibacteraceae bacterium
TTCCCGACATCGGCGACTTCAAGGGCGTGGAGGTCATCGAAGTCCTGGTCAAACCGGGCGATGCACTCGCCCTGGAAGATCCCATGATCATGCTGGAAAGCGACAAGGCGTCCATGGAGGTGCCTGCGTCACAGACGGGTAAGGTCAAGGAGCTGAAGGTCAAGGTCGGCGACAAGGTATCGGAAGGCGACGTGATTCTGCTGCTGGAAACGACGGCGGCCTCCTCACCTCAACCCGCTCCCACCCAGAAAGAGGGAGCTGCCCAACCCGCCCACCCCGCTCCCGCCAAGGAAGAGGGAGCCGTCCCTCCCTCCCAACCCACCCCCGCCAAGGGGGAAGGGATAACCGCCGATCTCGACTGCGAAATGTTGGTGCTCGGCTCCGGTCCCGGCGGTTACAGCGCCGCTTTTCGCGCCGCCGATCTGGGCCTGAAGACCGTGCTGGTCGAACGTTACTCGACGCTGGGCGGCGTCTGCCTGAACGTCGGTTGCATCCCCTCCAAGGCCCTGTTGCATGTGGCGGCGGTCATGGATGAAGCCGCGCATTTCGCCGACCTCGGCATCGTTTTCGACAAACCGACCATCGAACTGGACAAGCTGCGCGCTCACAAATCCAAGGTCGTCAGCAAGCTCACCGGCGGGCTGGCCGGCATGGCCAAGGCGCGCAAGGTGGAGACCGTGCGCGGTTACGGGCATTTTCTCGATCCCCACCATCTGGAAGTCGAACTCACCACCGGCGATGCCCAGGATAAAACCGGTGAGAAGAAGGTCATCCGGTTCGAGAAATGCATCATCGCCGCCGGCAGTCAGGCGGTGCATCTCCCGTTCCTCCCGAACGATCCGCGCATCATCGATTCCACCGGCGCGCTGGAACTGCGCTTCATTCCCAAACGCCTGCTGGTGATCGGCGGCGGCATCATCGGCCTGGAAATGGCCACGGTCTTCTCGACCCTGGGTGCGCGGATCGACGTGGTGGAGATGCTCGATACCCTGATGCAGGGGCCGGATCGGGATCTGGTCAAGGTCTGGCAGAAGATGAACGCCTACCGCTTCGACCGGATCATGCTCAAGACCAAAACGGTCGCGGTCGAGGCCAAGCCGGAGGGGCTGTTGGTGACGTTCGAGGGCGACCAGGCGCCGGCCGAGCCGCAGCTTTACGACATGATCCTGCAATCGGTCGGCCGTACGCCCAACGGCAAGAAGATCGGCGCGGAGCAGGCGGGAGTGACGGTCACCGATCGCGGCTTCATCCCGGTGGACAAGCAGATGCGCACCAACGTCCCGCACATCTTCGCCATCGGCGACCTCATCGGCCAGCCGATGCTGGCGCACAAGGCGGTGCATGAGGGCCACGTCGCCGCCGAGGTCGCCGCCGGGCAGAAGAGCTTCTTCGACGCCAAGGTGATTCCCGGCGTGGCCTACACCGACCCGGAAGTGGCCTGGGTGGGTCTGACCGAGGCCGAGGCGAAGGAGCAAGGCGTCAAGGTGGGCGTGGGCAAGTTCCCGTGGGCCGCGTCGGGTCGCGCGATTGCCAATAACCGCGACGAGGGCTTCACCAAGCTGATCTTCGATGAGGACACCCACCGGATCGTCGGCGGCGGCATCGTCGGCACGCACGCCGGCGATCTAATCAGCGAGGTGGCCCTGGCCATCGAGATGGGCTGCGACCCGGCGGACATCGGCCTGACCATCCATCCGCATCCCACCTTGGGCGAGTCGGTCGGCATGGCGGCGGAAGTGTTCGAGGGGACGATTACCGATCTGTACATTCCGCGCAAGAAGAAGTAAATCCAGAGAGGCGCATCCTCCTGCATTGAGGGATGCGCTTTTCCGCACTTAGCCCCCGGAGCCGCTCTTGAAAATCTGGATCGACGCGGACGCCTGCCCCGGTCCGGTTAAAGCGATCGTGTTCCGCGCCTCGCAACGGGTCGGAGTACCGGTGGTCCTGGTGGCCAACCAGCGCTTGGCTACGCCGCCTTCCCCGCTGATCACGGCGGTCCACGTCAGCGCGGGTTTCGACGAAGCCGATCACTATCTCGTGCAACAAGCCACCGCCAGCGACCTCGTCATCACCGCCGATATTCCGTTGGCGGCGCGACTGGTGGCGTTGGGTGTGCCCGCGCTCAACCCGCGCGGCGAGTTGTATACGGCGGAGAACATCCACGAGCGGCTGGCCCTGCGCAATCTGAAAGAGGAACTGCGCTCGACGGGCCAGGCGACCGGCGGACCGGCGCCTTTCCACAACCGCGACAAGCAAGCCTTCGCCAACAATCTGGACCGCTGGTTGACGCAACACCGCGTTCGTTAATTCCGGCGTGGGAATGGTTCGGACGTCCCTTTAAGAGGCCAGGCTCGATGAATTCTCCGCGCTATCAGCAAACCGGTAATTACGAGTGTAGGGCAGCGTACTCTCGGGCTGAGGGAATGCGTTGCGGCAGGCTGTGCCCTGCGGGCCGCACGGCTTCCCAGCCCAGACAGGCCAGCCAAATGGAACGGGGGATGGGTTTTTCCCCATCGCGGTAGTAGATCAGCATTCGACGGGAAATACCCAAGGCTTCCGCAGCCTGTTCGAGCGTCAGTCCCGTGTCGTGCAGCCAGTTCCAGATGCGTTCGTGACCGATGCCGCCCGCCTGCTCGATGGCTAGATTGCGCAGGTTGTCGGCGCCGAAATCCAGTTCGCCCTCGATCCAGTCGACCGAACGGCCGGCGAATCCGATCCGGGCTCGAGCGAAAAGCGCCGGGTCCTGGAGGGCGTGCAATGCTGCGGTGGTTTCGATCCACGGGCGCAGGTCGACTTCGAAGGTTCGTCCATCGGCGTAGGTCAACCGCAACCAGTAATCAGGCAACGCCTCGACAGCGGTGAGTTGGAAGTGTTCTTTGCTCATTGCTGCAACTCCTCGAACTTGGCGGCGAGTGTTTCACGGTTGGACGCAGCCCAGGCCACGACTTCGGCGATCTCTCGCGCGGCGACCTTAGCCATGGATGATCTCGACGGGATCGATTTTTACCCATGCTTCGCGTCCATCGTTCATCACGACATGGAAGTGCGGCGGCGCATGGTCTTTTGGGTTGATGCGCACCACGCAGTGGGTAAAGCGTTTGATGATGGGCATGATGCGGTTATCATAGTGCAATGATTGCATTTTTCAATGGCTACCCGGTTTCTGACGCAGCAGCCAAGGCATCGGTTATTCGGCCAAGGCGGGCCTGCCGGTACACTTATAGTCTTCCTAATTGATATCCGGACATTGAATATTAAGCCAATTCTGGAATTGCCGCATATTGCGTATCAGGAAGATGAAAAAACGACCGGACTTTTTCGGTTTTTTCCTTCAAAAACTTGAGGGCGTCATCAATTCTTCTTTTCAAATCCGACTTGTTTTTGATCGGCTGTTTTTGTAACTTTCGATGCTTGATTTCATTCCAGACTTGTTCGTCAGAATTGAGTTTAGGCGAATAGGTTGGAAAAAAGAACATGCGGATTTGGTGACGGTGCGGCCGGACAAAATCTCTGGCCGCCTTCGAGCGATGAAAGGTGGCATTATCCGCAATGACAGTAAATATCCCCTGGCAGAGCCGGGGGCTTTAGTTCATGAGCCGCTCAAAGCGGCTAAACGCATCCGATTACCCACATATTTTTACTTTAATAATCAAATAATTGCGATTGGACGATACGGCGTGAGTCGTCGCTAGCCTACGCCATTGAGTGTATTTTTGCGGCTTACGACCTTCCCGAGGTCGTTGTCTTGCCCAGAGAGGCTGAATCGCTTCAAAATCAGCGCAACCACAACCAGCAACTTATTGATTTGTAAAGCACAAATCAGACTAACATTAAGCCTGGCATAACTAGCTGAATCTAAAAGAAAAAAGATGCGGGTAATCGTGTGGATTAAAAAGGGATTAAGACCCGTTGCCGGCGGGGTAGTATCGGATGGTCAGCATCTCTAAAACGTAGCCCTGATTAAAAAGGGATTAAGACTTGGCCTCGGCGATGTATTGAAGTTCGTAGTGCTGCTCTAAAACGTAGCCCTGATTAAAAAGGGATTAAGACACCTTTTCTCCGTGCGATTGGGTCTTTCCCCGCCTCTAAAACTATCCTCAAGCAACTGGCGTTGGAGGAGTTTGAGTCACATCGAATCAGGTCAAGTTGACGTGACTTGACCTGACATGATTCAAGTGGTGGAAGAGTGAATTCGATGGCGCTCATCGAACATCTGGAACGAGATGACTGGCGGGAATTACCGCGCGACACGTTCGCGCGCACCCTCGCGGTGATCGAGAATGACCGCTTCCGTCACGTCGGGAGCGCGGCGGATGATCTCCGGGGCTGGCGCGCGGCGGGCGGCATCCCCAGGTTGAAAGAACGTCTCAACCGACCAATGGAGATGCGGCGGTTTTCCGCCCCACATCATCCATGATTCTTAATGCACGGCCCGACTTCCGTCCGGGTAGTACGTCCTGGTGCTGCGAACGACTGCAACGGACGGCATCGCCATTGGCCGGCGCGTGGTGTGGAGTCCCGACGGAACGGTCGCGCGCCGCCCAGGGCAGGATCGGAAGACCATAAAAAACCCCTCGCCCGCGGACGGGGAGGGGTTGGGGTGCGGAAGATGTTTCCATCACTTGGCGTCCAGAGGTCGGACCTTAACTCCTCTGGACGCCGCCGCCAGACGGCTCGCGTTAGGCCATGATCGTCCGCAGGTGCTCGCGCTGGTGCAAGGTCGCCTCAAACTCGACCGCTTCCAGTTCCAGGGCGTCTCGGGCGGAGACCATCCCCAACGGCCGACCGTGCTCGACCACCGGTACGTGGCGAAAGCCGTGCTCGTACATCAGGTGCAGGGCGGCCACGAAGGGCTGAT
>DAIRDI010000259.1:0-4848 GCA_036796235.1 Candidatus Competibacteraceae bacterium
CCGTGCTGTTGTATTTCAGCGGCGGCGCCAGCAACCCCTTTGTTTCGCTGCTGCTCTTGCCCCTGATCATCACCGCCGCGCTGTTGCCGGCCGGCTGGGTCTGGGCGATGGCGGGGGTGACGGTGGCGGCGTACACGGTCCTGATGTTTCATCATCTGCCGCTGCCCGGCATGCTCAGCGGCCACGGTCCCGGTTTCGAGGCGCATTTATGGGGAATGTGGCTGGTGTTCGTTATCAGCGCCCTGCTGATCGCCGGCTTCGTGTCGAGGTTGGCCGCCGCTTTGCGGACCCGGGATCGCGAAGTGGCGCAACTGCGGGAAAAGGCGCTACGCGACGAACAAATTCTGACCTTGGGCATGTTTGCGGCCGGCGCGGCGCACGAGTTGGGCACCCCCTTGTCCACCATCGCCATACTGGCCAAGGAGCTGGAGCGCGAGCACGACGAGCATTCGCTGCTGTGCGCCGATTTGCGCACCCTGCGCCAACAGGTGGAAGCGTGCAAAGCCATTCTCGGCGATTTGCTGCGCGGCGCCGATCTGACCGCTGATCGCGAGGCGACACAACCGCTGGACGCGTTGCTGGAACGCACCCGCAACCGCTGGCAACTGCTCCGTCCCTGGGTGCCGTTGCGGGTCCACTGCGCGGGACCCGCGCCGGCGCCCGTCGTGACCGCCCCGCAAACCCTCGGTCAGACGTTGATCAGCCTGCTCGACAATGCGGCCGACGCCTGTCCCGAGGGTGTCGATTTGGCAGGGCATTGGGATGCGCGACGCGTGATCATCGAGATTCGCGATCGAGGGCCCGGTCTACCTGCGGAGATGGTGAAGTGTCCTCCTGGAGAGGCGTTTTTCTCCACCAAGGATGGGGGCACGGGCATCGGCCTGCTACTGGCCAACGCCACGCTGGAACGGCTGGGGGGACAAGTGAGCCTGTCGCGCGATCCGCGGGGAGGAACCTGCACGCGGATCGATCTTCCCGCCCGGCTCGAAGCCGCATGACGGGTTCCGCCGAACCGACCAGTTTGCTGCTGGTGGATGACGATCCCACCTTCTGCCGGGTCCTGGGACTCGCCTTGAGCCGACGCGGCTTCGCGGTGGCTACCGCGCACGGTATCGCGGCGGCCTTGCGACAGGCGCGGGTCGAAGCGCCGGAATACGCCGTCGTGGATCTCAACCTGGCGGGGGATTCAGGACTGAGTTTGATTCCCGACCTGCTCGCCCTCGATCCCGGCACCCGTATCGTGGTGCTGACCGGCTACGCCAGCATCGCCACGGCGGTACAGGCCATCAAACTGGGCGCGGTGAACTACCTGGCCAAACCGGCCGACGCGGATCAGGTTGTAGCGGCCTTCGCGGCGACCGACGGCAATCCGGGCGCGCCGGTCAACGCCCGTCCCTTGAGCGTCAACCGCCTGGAATGGGAGCACATCCAGCGCGTGCTGCGCGACAACGCCGGCAATATCTCCGCCACCGCGCGCCAGTTGGGCATGCACCGCCGCACCTTGCAACGCAAGCTGGCCAAGCGACCGGTCAAATTCTGACATCCTCTTGGGGTCGACCGACTCATCGTTCCGCGCAGGTCGAGCAAAGCCCATACAGAATGATCTCATGCCGCCGAACTTGAAAATCGCGTGGCGCCAGCGCCTCTAGATCGCCGACGCAGCCGGGCAGGTCGAACACTCGCTGGCAATGCTGGCAGATGAAGTGATGATGGTGGCCACGATCGGCGGGTTCGTAGCAAGGGGATGCCCCAGGGATTTCGACTTGCGCGACTAGCCCCTGTGTCATGAACGCCTTCAGGGCGCGGTACACCGTCGCCAACCCAATGCCCGCGCTGTCCTGATCGGCTCGCTCGCGAATTTCCCCCGGCGTCAGCGGCTGATCCGCCCGCCGCAGGATGTCCAGAATGGCCTCGCGCTGCCGTGTGGAATAGCTCACAGTCACGCTCTCCTTGACTGAACTTGAGAATTGATTATCGTATCGAGGAATTGAGAATCCAATCTCAAATTTTCCCTCAGCAACCGGTACCGCGCCCATGCCCATGAATACCGCCGATCCCCGCATTCCCGTCACGGTGTTAACCGGCTTTCTCGGCGCCGGGAAAACCACTCTTCTCAACCGCATTCTCACCGAACAGCACGATCAGCGCATCGCCGTCATCGAAAACGAGTTCGGCGAAATCGGCATCGATCAGGCCCTGGTCATCAGCGCCGAGGAAGAAATCTTCGAGATGAACAACGGGTGCCTGTGCTGCACGGTGCGCGGCGACCTGATCCGCATTCTCGGCAATTTGATGAAGCGCCGCGATAAATTCGATCGGATTCTGGTGGAAACCACCGGCCTGGCTGATCCGGGTCCGGTGGCTCAGACCTTTTTCATGGACGATGAGATGAAGGACAACCTGCGGCTGGACGGCATCGTCACGCTGGTGGATTGCAAGCACGTCGCGCAGCATCTGGACAGCAGCTCGGAATGCCGCGAACAGATCGCCTTCGCCGACACGTTGTTACTGAACAAGGTCGATCTGGTGGACCGCGCCGCCGTGGAGGCCCTGGAAACCCGCCTGCGCGCCATGAACGGCCTGGCGAAAATCCAGCGCGCGCACATGGCGCAAGTCGATCTCAAGCAAGTCCTCGACCTCGGCGGTTTCGATCTGAAGCGGGCGCTGGATCTCAATCCGGCCTTTCTAGAACCGGAGTATCCGTTCGAATGGGGTGGGTGGTACGCCCTGCCGGCCGGCGAATCGGTACTGATGCTCGAAGACGGACCGGACCCCGACCTCGGCTTGGTGCTCCTGCCGGTGTCGGAGCACGACGCCCTGGCTGCGGCGCGGGACGTCGCGGATCGCCTGTTTGCGACGACCGCCAGCGAGGCGCAACCGGGCGACGCGCTGGAACCCGGTCCCCATTTTTACCGGTTACGGCTGGCGAGCAAGCCGGGCTTCAAACACTTTCGGTTGACGCTGAAGACGGCGGGACCTGTCGCCTTTTTCACCCAGCACCATCCCGACGAATTCGCTCTGCGCGTGCTCGACCCACAGGGCCAACCGCTGAAACCCGTTTTCGAGCACGCTTACAACGCCGGACACACCCACGACGCGGCGGTGTCCTCGGTGGGCATCGTCGAGAAACGCCCGGTGAATCCGTACAAGCTGAATTTGTGGCTGACCGACCTGTTGCGTGACAAGGGCGCGGACATCTTCCGCATGAAAGGCGTGCTGCATTTGGCCGACAACGCTCATCGCTTCGTGTTTCAGGGCGTCCACATGCTGTTCGACGGGCAGGCGGACCGGCCCTGGCGGACCGACGAGCCGCGCCTGAGCCAGATGATCTTCATCGGCCGCGACCTGGATCGCGCGGAGCTGACGGCCGGCTTCCAGACCTGTCTCGACTGACGCCGGCCCGCCATGAGCAGTGTCGAGAAAACCCCAGCAGTTCGCGTCCGCTGGACGGCCGACCTCGCCGACGGGGTGCAAGACTTGGCCTGGTCGCCCGATGGCCGTTGGCTGGCGGCGGCGGCGGTCAGCGGTCCGCTGATGGTCATCGACGGCGCGACCGGCGAGATCGCCCGCGAGTGGTCGGGACACGACGGGGGAACCCTTGGTTTAACGTGGTCGCGGGAGGGTCGCTGGCTGGCCAGCGGTGGTCAGGACGGCCATGCGCGGATTTGGGACCCCGACAGCGGCGAGGAGCGGGTAAAGCTCGCCGGCGGTAGCGGCTGGGTCGGCGGGGTGAGTTTCTCGCCCTACGCGGACCTGTTGATCACCGCCGCCGGCAAGGAACTGCGCGCGTGGAGTCTCGACGGTCGCTTGCTGCACGATACGAAACCCCACGCCAGCACGATCACCGACCTGGCGTGGCATCCCCGCCAGCCGCTGCTGGCGTCGTCCGCTTACGGTAAGATTCACCTCTGGGACTGGCAATCCCCGGATACCCCCGTGGAGCAGACTCTGCCGCACCTCTCCTCGCTGCTCGGCGTGCGCTGGTCGCCGAACGGCCGCTATCTGGCCTGCGGCTGTCAGGACAACAAATTGCGCGGCTGGACCTGGCCGGAGGCTCAGGATTTCCAGATGAGCGGATACATGAACAAGGTTCGAGTCCTGACGTGGGATTCTGCCTCGCGGTGGCTGGCTGCGGGGGATCGTGAAATCGTGACGCTCTGGGATTTCGCTCAAGGTCCGCCCATGGGGAAGGCGCCCCTGGATTTGGAGGGAGCGCTTGATGTGGTGCGCGACTTGGCCTTTCACCCAAACCGCCCGTGGCTGGCAGCGGGCGACCAGAGCGGCGGCCTGGTGGTCTGGGCGTTGCGCGGTCGAGAACCACGGGTCGTCTGGCACGGCGCGTTGCGCGGCGGCTTCCAGCGCCTGGCCTGGCATCCCCAGGATCTCTTGCTGGCGGTGGGCGGCGAGGACGGCGCCATCGCCGCGTTCGAATTCAAACGCTGAGGCAAAACGCGGCGCGGGATCGACGCCAAGGCAGTTCCATTTCATCGGGAGATCACGACATGAAGAGACTGGTATCCAGCACGACCGCCCTCGTCCTCGCCCTGTATGGCGGCGCCGCTTTGGCCACCAAGCCGCACGTTCACGGGGTCGGTACGCTGCAACTGGTTCTGGAGGGCAACCAGTTGCACGTCGAACTCAACCTGCCAGCGATGGATGTGGTGGGTTTCGAACATGCGCCGAAAACCGCGGAACAGCGCGACGCCGTCACTCAAGCGGTGGCGCTACTCAAGGATTCAAGCCACGTAGTCGAACCGCCCGCCGCCGCTGGCTGCACCGCCGCGCCCGGTCACGTCGAAAGCGCGTTGCTGGAAGATCAGCAAAAATCCGACCCGCACGACCACGACC
>DAIRDI010000260.1:0-4845 GCA_036796235.1 Candidatus Competibacteraceae bacterium
TGGCACAGCGACGACGAACCGGAACTTGGCGCGAATCCGGCGATCGCCTCGGCCAGCTTCGGAGCCGCCCGCCGGTTTCTGATGCAGCACAAAAAACAGCGCCTGCGCCGGGAGTGGTTGCTGGAAGATGGCGACGTGCTGGTGCTGGGCGGCGCGACCCAGCATTACTGGCGGCATCACGTACCTAAAACCCGCCAGCCGGTTGGTCCCCGGATCAACCTGACCTTCCGCTGGATCGTGGTGGAGCGGTAAGGGTTATTCGACGCGCATGACGCATGCGCGCCTGCATGTTGTCCTGACCGAAAAGACTGCCGCCAGCGGCGCCAACCGCCCCAGCACGCCCTGGCGAATGCCAGACTGGCATGCAAACCGCGCGGCAAGCAGTGCATCAACCGGACTGGGTCAGCGGACTCGCCGTGCCGGATGGGTTGGGGAGTCGGCTTGCCGATACGGGCGCGCGCCGACATCCACGCCGGAAAGGCGTCTTCCGGGATCTCTTCTCGACTTACGAACTGTTGGCCTATCTCTCCTGCCGCGCCCCGAAGCTGGGCTATCGTTGCATCGAACTGCCCACCATCCG
The DNA here is from genome assembly GCA_036796235.1 of Candidatus Competibacteraceae bacterium. GTDB lineage: Bacteria > Pseudomonadota > Gammaproteobacteria > Competibacterales > Competibacteraceae > REEE01. The sequence continues at coordinate 581 of DAIRDI010000260.1, forward strand.
CCGCTATCCGGCCACCGGCCAAGTACCGACCAAAATCAGCAGCGTCAGCGGAAATTTCTCGGTGCTGCAAGTGCTGATCCGGGCCTGTCTTGGGGCTTACAATCCAGCGGGGCAGCCCTAAGAAAATGATTGATACTTTCATTTTCTGAAAGTATCGTGCATGAATGAACCCCTTGACGGAAAAAATCCTCGAAGCGAATTGGAGCGAGCGGGTGTTCACGGAAGGGCAGTTGGCGCGGTTGCTGGACGGTACGCCGCAGCGTCGCTACAACCTGGTCAATCGCGCCCTGCATGATGGTGAATTGCTGCGCTTGCGGCGCGGACGTTATCTGCTGGCATCGGCCTTGGCCCAGCGCGGGTTGCACCCCTTCGTGCTGGTCCAAGCCTTGCGGCCCGGTTCCTATGTGTCGTTCGAGACCGCGCTCAGTTTTCACGGCTGGATTCCAGAATCGACGCCGCCGATCCTGGGCGTCGCGCCCGGACGGCGGCGGCTGGAAAAGATCGATCCTCGGTTTGGCGAATTCCGCTTTTACCCCTTGGCGCTAACCACCGGTTATTTCCTGCGGGGCGTTGGTCGCCATATTCTGGGCCACCAGACCGCTTTGGTGGCGCAACCCTTGCGGGCCTTGCTGGACCGGTTCTGCCTGCGCAAACAGCCTTACCCGGGCATTGATGCGCTGGTCCATGACCTGCGCATCGAGGCCGACCTGCTGGCCGGCCTCCGCGACGAAGACCTACAAAACCTGCGACCGGTCTACCGACACCAACGCATGGCGGCTTTCATCGACGCACTGCAACGGGAGTTGCGGGCGTGATTGACCTGTTGCGCCAACGCCTCGCGCGTCACCCGATCCTCAATGCCCGGGCCGAGGAACAGGCGCTCAAGGAAATACTGCAAGAGGTCGCGCTCTACGCGCTCTGGCGCGCCGGATTTTTTGAGGTCGCCGCGTTTCAGGGTGGTACCTGCCTGCGCATCCTGCATGGACTGCCGAGATTTTCCGAAGATCTGGACTTTATCCTGGCCGAGCCGAACCCCGATTTCGCCTGGAGCCGATACTTCGACCGCCTCGCCGTCGTATTGGCCGAATTCGGCATCCGCTGCGAGTTGATCGACCGCGGCAGGATGGACCGCGCCGTGCGCCAGGCTCTGCTCAAGGACGATTCCATCGGGCGCCAGCTCGATCTCTCTTTCTATGGTGGCGACCCCCACCGCAAGCTGAAGATCAAGCTGGAAATCGATACCCATCCACCGCAAGGTTCCGGTTTCGAGTATCGCTATCTCGACTTCCCGCTGGATTTCGAGGTCCGCGCGCAAGACCTGCCGAGCAACTTCGCCCTGAAGCTTCATGCCCTGTTGTGCCGCCCGTATGTGAAAGGGCGCGACTGGTTCGATTTTGGCTGGTATGTCGCGCGAGGGGTGACGCCGAACCTGCCGCATCTCCAGAGCGCGCTGCGGCAGATCGGGCCTTGGGCCAACGAGAACCCCGCAGTCGATGCGCTCTGGCTCGAGAACGCCTTGACCGCGAAGATTCAAGTGATCGACTGGACGCAGGCGGCGCGGGATGTCGCACCCTTTTTATCCGCGACCGAACAGCACAGTCTCAGGCTCTGGAGCCCCCGGTTCTTTACCGGCAAGGCTGGCAAGCTGGCGCGGGCGGTGATTTCCGCGTGATAAGGGTGAAGCGCAAGTCGCTGTTGCGGTCAACACCGCTTCGTTTTCGCGCAACCCAACGCCGCGCAGTTGGCTTCAAGTGTGAATCCAGATCGACCGGTCGCTGAAATATCGTTGAAGAAAATCCCTGTCTCGTCGGACCGCCCGCGCAGGATTTCCGCGCGCCGCGCTCGCATGGCCGCCGCGCGAGTCCATACTGCTTCCGGGAGGCCACGCCGGCCCACCGGCTGGGTGGCGGATACGGCCTCATTCACCCCGCTTTCATCATCAGGCACTTGAATCGTCACCCTTGGCTTACGAACTATTGGCCTATCTCTCCTACCGCGCCCCGAAGCTGGGCTAGCGCTGCATCGAACTGCCCACCATCCGCCGCCATCCCGCAAGCGGCCAAGTACCGACCAAAATCAGCAGACTCAGCGGAAATGTCTCGGTGCTGCAAGTACTCGTCTGGGCCTGCCTTGGGGCTTATAACCCCGTGTAATGGTCTTGCGTGGGTTACAGGGTTTCCTGTCGGTTCGTCTTGTATCGCTTGTTCGGATGCGTCCGTATCGGCTATTCTTAATTAGTGCCGCGCAATCAATTAAATCCGCCGGATTAGCCCCGATAGCTCAGTTGGATAGAGCGCACCCCTCCTAAGGGTGAGGTCGCAGGTTCAATTCCTGCTCGGGGCGCCAGGTTTTCAACGAGCCGGTCACTCCACGCGCGCGGCCGTGGCCCTGGCATTCAATGCGCCGAATCGGTTAACTCCAACCGCCGTTCGATGCGTTCGAGGCGGCGCTTAAAGTCCTCCATCTCCGACCTGCCGGAATAGACGGCGGTGGTCAGCGCGCCAACCTGCTGGCCTAGCGTCGCGATTTGCAGGCTGTTATTGGCTAACTCGCGCTTGACGTCGGCCATGTCGGCTTGGATGCGCTTGAGGATTTCCAGCACCAGATTTTCAGTGTCGGAGGTCATGATGCACCTTTCAGGGATGGTGAAAGTTCATCATGGTACAGCCGCGCGCCGCAAGCAAGCGAACCACATGGTTGACTGTGATCGATGGTCTTCGCCCAAAAAACGCTCCTAAGGGTGAGGTTGCAGGTTCAATTCCTGCTCGGACCCGAGTGCCACCCATGCCCTCCGGCGAACCGCGCTAGATAATCCAGTCCCTGAATCGCCCGGTTGCCGTACCACGAGGTCATTTCCCCGTCGATCAGCCGCAGCTTTTCCGGCGGACAGTCGTACTCGCGGGCGAAGGCCAGCAAGTCTTCCGGTTGGAAGCGATACGGTTCGCTGCTGAACAGGATCAGGTCGGCGGCGTCCAGCACGGCCCGGTTTATCTCCAACTCGGGATAGCGCGTCTCCGCGTCCGCCGGCAGCGTCTCCCAACCCACCAGCGCCAGGGTGCGGGCGATGTAGGTGTCCCGAGCGACGCCCATCCACGGCTTGCGCCAGATCAGATACAGCACCCGGCGCGGTGGCCAGATGGTTTGGCGCAGCGCCGCCAGCGCCCGCGCGAATTCGGTCGCCAGCGCTTCCGCTTCGGCCTCCCGGCGAAAAATTCCCCCCAGCAAACGATACAAGGGCACGTTATCCTCGGGCGCCAGCGGATGGGTCACGATGAGGTGCGGCACGGATTCGGCGAGTTGTTCCGCCAGCTCGCGCGGGTTCTCGTCGATGTTGAGAATGACGTGGGTGGGCTGGAGCGCCCGCAACCGGGACTGCTTGACCTTCTTGGTGCCGCCGACGCTGGGGATGGCCTCAATCGCCGGCTGGGGATGAACGCAGTAATGCGTGCGGCCGACGATGTGCTCGCCCAGCCCCAGCGCGAACAGCAATTCGGTGATGCTGGGCACCAGCGAGACGATGCGGGCCGGGGCGGTGATCGGGACGTGCGGGACGCCGATGGCGTCGATGAGGGGTGAGGCCATGCTCGGGACTCAGGGGCGAGTTTCCTGGAGAGACGGACCATGGTCCACGTTCGATTGCAGCCACAACTCCAGCAGCGCGGCGTGCCACAGCTTGCTGCCCAGCAAGCGGGTCAAGTGCGCCTCTGGTTCCGCCAGCAGCCGCTCCAGATATGCCCGCTGAAACAGGCCGCGCTCCCGGCAGGCGCGCGAATTGACGATATCGCGCATGAAATCCAGGAACGGGCCGCGCACGAATTTGAGCGCCGGCACCGGAAAATAGCCCTTGGGCCGGTCGATCACCGCGTCGGGCAGGAGGCCCCGGGCGATTTTCTTCAACACGTATTTACCGCCGCCGCCGATTTTCAGGGCCGGCGGCAGTTGCATCGCCAGTTCCACCAGTTGGTGGTCCAGGAACGGCACCCGCGCTTCCAGCCCCCAGGCCATGGTCATGTTGTCCACGCGCTTGACTGGATCGTCCACGATCAGGGTAGTCACGTCCAGCCGCAGCACCTGATCCAGATAGTCCTCGGCGTCGGGTTCCGCCAGCCGCTCGGCGACGAATGCGGCGGTATGATCGAGACCGTGCCAGGCCGACTCGACCGATTCCAGGAATTCCGCGTGATCGCGGTCGAAATAATGGCGCCGGAATCGTTCCAGGGCGTCGCCGCTCTCGGCGGCCATGCGCGGATACCAGAAATAGCCGC
>DAIRDI010000261.1:0-4803 GCA_036796235.1 Candidatus Competibacteraceae bacterium
CCTTGGCATCGGGGCCGGCCATGCCCTGGAGCAGCAGCGCCGCGTCCTCGACCGTCTTGGCCAGCGGCCCGGCCTGGTCCAGGGACGAGGCGAAGGCGACGATGCCCCAGCGCGAGCAGCGGCCATAGGTGGGCTTCAGGCCGACGATGCCGCAGAACGCCGCCGGCTGGCGGATCGAGCCGCCGGTGTCGGTGCCGATGGCGGCGATGGCCAGCCGGCCCGCCACCGCGCCGGCCGAGCCGCCGGAGGACCCCCCCGGCACCAGGTCCTTGCCGTCCAGCGGTCCCCAGGGGTTCTTCGCCGGTCCGTAGTAGCTGGTGATGTTGGCCGAGCCCATGGCGAACTCGTCCATGTTGGTCTTGCCCAGCATCACCGCGCCGGCGGCGGCCAGCTTCTCGACCACCGTGGCGTCGTAGGGGGCAATGAAGCGGTCCAGCATCCGCGAACCGCAGGAGGTGCGCACCCCCTTGGTGCAGAAAATATCCTTGTGCGCGATGGGCACGCCGGTCAACGGCCCCGCCTCGCCGCGCTGGCGGCGCTGGTCGGCGGCGCGGGCCTGCGCCAGCGCCGCGTCGGCGGTGACGGTGATGAAGGCGTTCAACGTGGGATTGAACCGTTCGATCCGCGCGAGCAAGGCCCGGGTCAGTTCTTCGCTGCTGAACTCGCCGGCGGCGAGGCCGGCGCTGAGTCGGGCGATGGTGTGCTCGTGCAGGGCGGCAGCGGAGTGGGAATTCATTCGATCACCTTGGGCACCAGATACAATCCAGCCTCGGTTTGGGGAGCGATAGCCTGGAAAGGGTCGCGCTGGTTGGGTTCGCTGACCGCGTCGGCGCGCAGGCGCTGCGCCATGTCCAGCGGGTGAGCCATCGGCGCGACGCCGGCGGTGTCCACGGCGTTCATTTGGGCCACCAACTCCAGGATGGCCGACAGATTGCGGGCATAGGCCGGCGCATCCTCATCGAGAATGGCCAGCCGCGCCAGATGAGCGATTTTAGCGACTTCGGCGGGTCCCAGGGACATCGCGAGGGTTCTCCTTACAGACGGTGGGAGCAGGGTGGGATAACATGCACGCAACCCTAACATATTTGTCAGCTTGCTCCCAACCCCCCTACTTGTTAGCATTGAGCGTTTTTGACAACCCGGTGCTTTCAATAACATGTTCAAATGGTTGCGCGGGAAGTTCTCCAACGATCTCTCGATCGACTTGGGAACGGCTAACACGCTGATTTACGTTCGGGGGGCCGGCATCGTACTCAACGAGCCGTCGGTGGTCGCGATCAATCAGGATCCGGTGCGGGGCGTTCGCACCATCGCGGCGGTCGGCACGGACGCCAAGCGGATGCTGGGCCGCACGCCCAACAATCTCTCGACCATTCGGCCGATGAAGGACGGCGTGATCGCCGACTTCACCGTGACTGAGAAAATGCTGCAACATTTCATCCGCAAGGTCCACGCCCGCAAATCCTTCAACCCCAGCCCGCGCGTGCTGATCAGCGTGCCCTGCGGCTCGACTCAGGTCGAGCGGCGGGCGATCCGCGAATCGGCGATGGGGGCCGGCGCTCGGGTGGTGTACCTGATCCCCGAACCGATGGCGGCGGCCATCGGCGCCGGCATCCCGGTCGAGGAAGCGTGCGGCGCCATGGTGCTGGATATCGGCGGCGGCACCTCGGAGGTCGCGGTCATCGCCCTCAACGGCATCGTTTACGCCGGCGCGGTGCGGATAGGCGGCGACCGCTTCGACGAGGCCATCATCAACTACGTGCGCCGCAATTTCGGGGTACTGATCGGCGAGCCCACCGCCGAGCGCATCAAGCATGAAATCGGCAGCGCCTATCCCACCGCGGAAGTGCGCGAGATCGAGATCAAGGGCCGCAACCTGGCCGAGGGCGTACCGCGCAGCTTTACCCTCAACAGCAACGAAATCCTCGAAGCCTTGCAGGAGCCGTTGTCGGGCATCGTCGGCGCGGTCAAGATGGCGCTGGAAGCCACGCCGCCGGAACTGGCCGCCGACGTGGCCGAACGGGGCATCGTCCTGACCGGCGGCGGCGCGCTGATGCGCGAGATCGACAAGTTGATCATGGAGGAAACCGGGCTGACCGTGGTGGTCGCCGAGGATCCCATGACCTGCGTGGCGCGGGGCGGCGGTCGAGTGCTGGAACTCATCGCCAAGGACGAACGCGCCATCGATGCCTTCGCCATCGAATGATCGTCGCCCGTTCTTAAACCCAACAGGCGTACGCGCTACTTGTTCGCGATCAACCCGACGGCCACCCTCCGCCTGGGATTATGGGTCGCGCTGGCCATTGTCTTGATGACGGTGGATCACCGCTATCGTTATCTGGACAGCGTGCGCGATGTGTTGGCCACCGCTGTTTATCCACTGCATTATCTGGTGGGATTGCCAACCGCCACCAGGAACTGGTTGATCGAAAATCTCGCCAGCCGCGGCGCCCTGCTGGACGAGAACGCCCGTCTCCGCGAAAAACAGGTTTTTCTCAACGCCCAGTTACAAAAACTCATCACCCTGGAAGCTGAAAACCGCCGGCTGCGCTCCTTGCTGGAATCGGTGGTCAACGCGCCGGAGCGGGTGTTGATCGCCGAGTTGCTGGCGGTGGATTTCGATCCCTACCGGCATCGCATCCTGATCAATCGCGGCCGCCAGCACGGCGTTTACGACGGGCAGCCGGTTCTCGACCAGCACGGCGTGATCGGCCAGGTTATTCGGGCCGATCTCTTCACCGCCAGCGTGATTCTGGTCACCGACCCCAACCATGCCTTGCCGATTCAGATCCATCGCACCGGGGTCCGCACCCTGGCGCTGGGTACCGGCAATTTTCAGCAACTGGAACTTCCGCACATTCCCAACCATGAAGACGTGAGAGTCGGCGATCTCTTGATTACTTCCGGATTGGGCGGTCGGTTTCCGCACGGTTATCCGATCGGCACGGTGACCGAGGTGCGGTTCGATCCCAGCAGCCCGTTCGCCCGCATCATCGCTCGACCGGTCGCGCGGCTCGACCGAATCCGGGAGGTGATGCTGTTGGAGTACCCCCCCATGCTCCCGGAGCCCGCGACGCCCGCGGCGACCGGCCCAGTCGATCCGCCCGAAACGCCATGATGGCGGTGCATTCTCAGGGCGGCTGGATCATCGCGCTGAGCTTTCTGGCGGCCCTCCTGTTGTCTGGCATTCCATTTCCGGGCGGGCTGGCGCCGTTCCGTCCCGATTGGGTGGCGATGGTGTTGATATACTGGTGCATGGCGTTGCCCCATCGAGTGGGAATCGGTACCGGTTGGCTGGTGGGGTTGGGATTGGACGTGCTTCGTGGGGCGTTGCTGGGCCAGCACGCCCTGGCGCTGGCGGCCGTCGCCTACCTGACGCTGCAAACCTACCAGCGCATCCGGATTTTTTCGCCCTGGCGACAGGCGTTCAGCGTGCTGGTGTTTCTGCTGATCGAACAGGTCCTGATCTTCTGGATCAGCGGGGTGATCGGCTACCCGCCCCGCGACGGCTGGTATCTGGCGCCGGCGCTGGGCGGCATGGTGTTCTGGCCGGTGCTTTTTGTGGTCCTGCGCGACGTGCGCCGCTACTTCCAGGTCACTTGAAAGGCGGTTCATACCGTCGCTGATGAGCAGTTTTCGATGGTCCCTCACGCCCGGATCACGGTGGTGCGCCGGCCTTGGGGACTGGGCTGTTCTTCGCTCGCCGTGCGTTCAGCGTGGTTTGTCCCCATTGCCCCTGCGGAGTGGGAATGCTGACCCAGTTCGGCGACGTTTCAGTCCGCGCCCGCCAATTAAGGTGGGCGAATCCGCCGGGGCTTTCACATTTTGCATCCCTAATAGCAAGGAAAAGGGGAAAGAGCGAGAAGCGGCCGTTTCCACCCTCCTTACTTTACAGTCTTTTGTCCTTTGTCTCGTAAGTCCGGATCAGAACGCTGGCGGGAATGTGCATTCTCTCGCTCAGGCGCCGGATCATATGAATGGTCAACGGGCGCTTTCGGGATAGCACTTCAGAAACCCGGTTCCGTCCCCCAATCATCGGCTCAAGGTCTTTGCGGCTCATGCCAAGGGCTTCCATCCGGTGTTGGATGGCTTCGATAGGGTCTGGCTCCTCGATGGGGAAATGTTTTTCTTCCCATGCCTCAACAAGAGTAGCCAGCACGTCCAACTGGTCCCCGTCCGGCGTCTCCGGCTCCGCGTCCATCAGCCGTTCGATTTCCTCAAGTGCAGCCCTGTAGTCCTGTTCGGTTCTAATCGGTTTGATGTCCATGTCCGGCCTCTCTCATATCTGGGTTACATCTATTTCGTCATATTCCGCATGGGTGCCCACAAAGCGGATATAGACGATCTGGTAGGGATAGTTGATCTTCACCACCAGCCGATATTTGTTTCCGGCAATGTTGAAGCAAATCCGGTTATCCGCAAGGATGCTGGCGCTTCCATAATCCGATTTCACTTCCATCGGGGTTTTCCAGTCCGCCTTTTGCGCGAACTTGAACCATGCCTTTAACGGCTGCTCGGCGTCTGGGTGGCGGTCCCAGAATACCTTAAGCGTCTTGCGAGTGATAATTCTCATGAATTCAGTATAATCGTGTTCCCGTTTTGGGATCAATAAAATAATGGCTGAAATCGATAGATAAGTTATTTCAATCTGTTAGCTTACCGCCTAAAATCTATTAACTGTATGGTATCGGCGGTGAAGAGATTTCAATCCGCGCCCGCCAATTAAGGCGGGCGAATCGGCCCGGTGCGTGGAAAAATGCGTCGGTTTTGACGTTTCAATCCGCGCCCGCCAATTAAGGCGGG
>DAIRDI010000262.1:0-4801 GCA_036796235.1 Candidatus Competibacteraceae bacterium
GAGGTGAACGGTTACGATCACGACAAATGGTCCGACCGAAAGGCCTCGTTCAACAGGTAACCCCGACCACCGGGCTTCTTCACCAAGAAACCTGTTTTCTCCAGCTTATTGAAGGTGTAGCGTACTTTCCGATAGAAGGCATCAAAGGCTTTGATCTCATCCGCGGCGCCGCTATCCCGCGCCCAGAGATAAAAGCTGGCTTGTTTGGCGCTGACGGCCGGGTTCCGGGAATAGCGATTAAATCGATAGACCACGCCCAGCACGTCCTTGGCGAAAGAATTTAGCGGATCGAAGCTGAAGCCACCGAACAACGCGCCCAGTTCAGGCAAATAATCGCGCTTCATCAATTCCCGGTCCACCTGGTAAAGCGGATACAGGCCGGGACTCTCGGGATGCTTGTCGATCAGCCCCGCGCGTTCCAACGCCACCAGCTCCTGGTAATGATTGTTGTCCGGGGTCAACAAAATCGTATGGCGCAGCGCCTCATTGGCCCATTCCGACTTGATCAGATAGGCCAGCACCCGCTGCTGGTTGGCCGTGAGCGTCAGGCCGTTTAGTTTTTTCTCAAGGTAGCCGTCGAACGAGGCGAACAATCGCTCCATGCGCTCGTCCAGCAGTTTGCCAGCGCGGATGAACAGACAAACCTCTTCCTGATGCAAGCGGTAATACGGTAAATCCATGCGGTCCTGCAAACAGAGATCGACCAGGGTCGCCATCCCGATGCCGCGCCCCTCCCATTTCCGGAAAACCCGCAATACATCGGCCAGCTTGGGGTTGCGCGGTTTGGCTTCCGGAATGATGCGTCGCAGGATCGGTGGCTGGGTGGTTTCGACGAGCAAACGCTGACGAAAGACCCCTGGATTTTGCAGCGAAATCTGTTCGCTGGGCTTGATGGTTATGATGACTTGGCGGTTGATGGCGTAGTCGCGATGGGCCAGGGCATTGTTGAGGGTTTCCCGCAGGACTTCCTCGGGGTATTGCGGTCGGGGACTGCCGCCCGCCGCCACGCTGACGCCGACCTGGATGTTGCGCAGCAAATAGGCCAGACTCCCTTCCATCAGCGGCAGGATGTTATCGCAGAGATCCTGCTTGTCCCGAGCGATCTCCTGGGGCACGTCCACGTAGCCATGCACCTGACAACGAAAGCCCAGATGATCGCCAGGATGCCGGCCGCAGACCAGCATTCCCAGCGTGGTGACCGCGCCATCCTTGATGAAAGTTTTGCGTTCCAGAAAAGGCCGAGCGGTGACCAGGTCGGGCTTGATGGTCTCGACCCTGACCGTCCGGTTCAGGTTCTGGATGTATTCGTTGAGGCGATCCAGATCGAGGTCGTCCACGGTCGCCGTGGGGACGATGCGCAATTCCCGGGCGTGGAGGGCTTCCTCCTTGAACTCCTCCTGCGCCTCGATTTCGCTTTCCTTGATCCGATGATCGCCGGTGAGAAGGCGTCGATAGGCTTCATGCTGGTAAAAACAGTATTTGCGATCGGCGGCCAGTTCGTCCACATAGACCACGACGAGGCGGCCAGTCAGGAACGGTTTGAGCGCCATCGACGGGAAACAGTCGCTCAAGTCCAATGGCCGACCCGCGCGGTCGGTAAATAATCGGGCCAGTTCCTTGAGCTTGGGTTCGGCGTGGTCCTGATAGCCGGCGAGCACATAGCGTTTCCCCGCGCCCTGGCCTTCCTCTTTTACCCCCAGGATCAGGATGCCGCCCCGAGTGTTTAGAAAGGCGTTGACGCTCCGGTAACATTCGCGCCACTGGCCGCCATCGGCGGGAACCGGCTTGATTTCCAGGGTATCGGATTCCAATTCCTCAAAGCGCCCTTGGTCGATCAGTTCCGCCAGCCTGGCGAGAACTCGGTCAACCAAGGTCACGGGGCGCTCCCGAGTTCGGATGCTTCACAGGGTTCTCAATGTTATTTTCAATACTGGGCTCTCCGCTAAAGCACGATTCGCTGGATGCGCAGATTCTCCAGATCCATCCGGCCCACGCCCATCTCGTGCGCGATGCGGATATAGCCGACTTCAGCGGAGTCCTCCAGGCCGAACAGACGCGCCGCCGCCGCGTCCGCCGCCACCTGATCGGTCGCGAGCAACTGCGACCGCATATTGACCAGATCCGCCGCCGATACCCCCCGGGGACCGTGGCGCAACATCACGTTGTAGGCGTCCACCACGGTCAAATCCGGCTGGCGGTAGGTGGCGAAATCAGCGATGCACTGATGCAGGTCGTTCAAATGCCAGTAACCGCGATCCCAGACCACGCCCATCAGATTTTTCATCGCCACCGTCAACCGGGCGCCGCCGTGGCTTTTTAGCACCGGGACGTTGATCAATACATCCGCCTGCAAGACCAGTTCATGTTCCTTGGCCTCGCGCAGGCGACGGCCGGCCGGGATCGCGACCGTCTGAAAATAACTCTCACGGTTGCCCGGCGCCATGCGCCCGCCCGCGTCCCGCACCGCCTGCTCGATGCCGCTGGTCCGATAACACGAGCGCCATTCGTCGGCGGTGTGGTCGAACACAGAGACCTCGCGGGCGCCAGCCTGCAAACAGTGTTCGATGATCCGGCGGACCAGGCGCGGATGGGTGTTGGCGGCGCGTTCCGGTGGCACGTTCCAGCCGATATTGGGTTTGACCACCACGGTCTGACCCTTTTTGACGAAGCGCCCGATGCCGCCCAGCGCCTCGATGCCCCGGTCGAACAGCGCGTCCGGTTCGCCGTTGCGCACCGCGACCAGATCGGGAACGGTGGCGGTTTCTCCCACGGCCAGCCGACCCGCTGGACCGCCCAGCGCCAGACCGGCGCCCAAGGTTTTCAGGAACGTTCTGCGTTGCATGAGCTTTCACCTCCAACGCCCTTCCCCATCAGCGGGGGAGTGGCGTTGTTCCACAACCACTCTTAAAACCGGAAGCGCCGCAGGATAGTCAAGGAGGACAGCGCGCCGACCAGTTTGCGATCCGCGCCGACCACGGGCAGCCGCAGATACCCTTCCGCCAGCAACCTCAACGCATCGGATAATGGCGCTTCCGGATCGACGACTGGATGGTGGCAGTCGGCAAACTCGTCGACTCGACGGTGCAAGTGTGGGATCAGACGATTGTCCACATCCTCGGCGGTTTCCTGTTCGGCTTCGTCCGGCAACTGCTGCGCTGGCGGCAGCAGCATCTTGGTCAACACGAACGAGGTGATGGTCCCGACGTACTCGCCCCGCTCGTTGATCACCAGCAAGTCCTGCATGTGCTTGCTGACCATAATCGCCACCGCCTCCGACAGATGTGCGGTATCGAGCACGCAGGTGGGCGAAGGCATCATGTAGTGTTTGCACTTCATATCGTCAGTCTCTCCGGGTTGTGCCCCATAAAAGTGCGCCCCCGCCTCATTCGATAGCATGGGGGCGGATACGCCACTGCGGCGGCCGCCCCGGCTTCGAAGCCCGGGTGGATTCGGACCTGAGAATTGTCGGATTCGCGACGCCTCGTTAGGCTATTATTAACCAAGTGAGCGCATTCTGCTCGTTCCCATGCACATGGGATGCCTTGCCCGCCTAGCGCGATCAGTCTTACCTCAGATCTCCCCACTCTGTTGGACGTTACTGACACCGTTATCGCCACCCATCATCGGCCATACGGTTTTATAACGAACCGCGAGTGGGCGAAAGGTATGCTTTTTGCTGGTATCTGGTCCGCGTCGGCGGCCAGCCGCCGGCATCCAGTCGCCCATTCGCGTGGGTGGCGCCGAGTTCAGACAATCCGTGGAGAAACCCGATGACTGTGGGAATCATATCGTTGGTGGCCGGCCTGCTCGGCCTGATCGCCGCCGCGATGCTATACAGAGGGGTGGTGCGCCAATCCCCCGGTGATGCGGTCATGACCGGCATTGCCGACGAGATTCACCTGGGGGCGATGACGTACTTGCGGGCGCAGTACCTCAAAATCGCCATTTTCGCGCTGGTCATCGCGACGTTGCTGTCCGTACAGCATGGTTTCGACGCCAGCCTGGCCTTCCTGCTCGGCGCTATGTCCTCAGCGCTGGCCGGTCTGGTCGGGATGAAGGCGGCGACCAAGGCCAACGTCCGCACCACCGCGGCGGCGGGCGAACGGGGCGCCAGCCAGGCGCTGATGGTCGCCTTCGACGGCGGCGCGGTCATGGGTCTGGCCGTCGCCAGCTTCGGCCTGCTCGGTCTGGGCCTGCTGTTTGCGACGCTGTCCACCGGCTTTGCCACCGACCCGCATTCCGTCGCGGTGGTCTGGGGCTTTTCGATGGGAGCATCGACGATTGCCCTGTTTGCCCGGGTCGGCGGCGGCATCTTTACCAAGGCGGCGGACGTCGGCTCCGACCTGGTGGGCAAGATCGAAGCCGGGATTCCCGAGGATGATCCCCGCAATCCGGGGGTGATCGCCGACAACGTCGGCGACAACGTCGGCGACATCGCCGGCATGGGCGCGGATATCTTTGAATCCTATGTCGGGGCCATGGTGGCGACCATCACCCTGGCGGCCGCCGTGACCGCCGCCGAACTGACGCAATATTTCGGCGACGATGTGACCCGTCCGATGCTGCTGGCGCTGCCCCTGCTCCTGGCGGTGATCGGACTGGTGGCGTCGCTAGCCGGCATCTACGGCATGAACTTCTTCAAGAAATACGGTCCGGAACGCGCCCTGATGGTTTCCGAGACCGGGTCCGCCGGCCTGTTTCTGCTGCTGACGCTGATCATCATGCTGGTGCTCGGTTACGGCTGGATGCTGTTCTTCGCGATCCTGGCCGGCAATCTGGCGGGCGTCGCGATCGGGCGGGC
>DAIRDI010000263.1:0-4795 GCA_036796235.1 Candidatus Competibacteraceae bacterium
GTCACTTCCGACAGCGGGTTGTTCTGGTCCATGAACTGCGACAGTTGCGAGGAGCCGAAAAATTCCTTGATGGCGGCGGCCACCGGCTTGGCGTTGATCAGATCCTGCGGGGTCAGACCCTCGGCCTCGGCCAGGCTCAGCCGTTCCTTGACCGCGCGCTCGACCCGCACCAGGCCGATCCGAAACACGTTTTCGGTCATCTCGCCCACGCAGCGGATGCGGCGGTTGCCGAGGTGGTCGATGTCGTCCACCACGCCGTTGCCGTTGCGGATATCGATCAATACCTTGAGCACGGCCAGGATGTCTTCCATGGACAGCACGCCGGGCGGACGTTCCTTGACCGGCAGGCCGGGAATCGGCATCCGGCGATGACCGACCCGGCTGTCGAATTTCATGCGGCCGACATCCGACAGATCGTAACGCTCCGGCGTAAAAAACAGATCGTGCAGCAAGCGCTGGGCGGCATCCTTGGTGGGGGGTTCGCCCGGGCGCATCATCCGGTAAATCTCGACCTGGGCTTCCCACTGGCTCCGGGCCGGGTCGGCGCGCAGGGTGTTGGAGATGTAGGGTCCGCGGTTGACGTCGTTGACGTAGAGCGTCTGGAATTCGGTGATGCCGCTGGCCTGGATCTTTTCCAGCTTGTCCGGCGTCAACTCGTCGTTGGCGAGCGCCAGTTGCTCGCCGGTCTCCGGATCGCGCAGGTCGTGGGCCAGAATCTTGCCGATCAGATATTCGCTCGGCACCCGCAAGCAGCGCACGCCGGCCTTGCTCAGATCGCGGACGTGCTTGGCCTTGATCCGCTCGCCGGCTTTGAGGAGCAGGTGCTCGCCCAGGTGGATGTCGAAACTGGCGGTTTCGCCTTGCAGGCGTTCGGGCACGAGATCGAGCGAAAAACCTTCGCCATCGACGCGGATGGTATGGGTTTCGAAGAAAATGCCGAGAATTCGTTCGTTGACGCCGCGCGCGTTGGGATCGTCGGGTTTCGGATCGTCGAACAGCGCCCGCAGCAGGATGGTCACCGGCAGCTTGCGGCGGCGATCGATGCGGGCATACACGATGTCCTTGACGTCGAATTCGAAATCCAGCCAGGAACCTCGGTAGGGGATGACGCGCGCCGAAAACAGTAACTTGCCGGAGGAGTGGGTCTTGCCCTTGTCGTGGTCGAAGAACACGCCGGGCGAACGGTGCAGTTGCGAGACGATGACCCGTTCGGTGCCGTTGATGACGAAAGTGCCGTTATCGGTCATCAGCGGCAGCTCGCCCATGTAGACTTCGTTTTCCTTGATATCCTTGATCTTGTGGGCGCCGGCCTCGGCGTCCTTGTCGAGCAGGACCAGCCGCAGCCGCACCCGCAGCGGCGCCGCGTAGGTCAGCCCGCGCAACTGGCATTCACGAACATCGAACCCCGGCTCGCCCAGTCGATAGCTCACGTATTCCAGCCGCGCGTTCCCCGAATAGCTCACCATCGGGAACACCGAGCGGAATGCGGCGTGCAACCCGTTCTCCTGGCGTTCTCCCGGCGGCGTCTCGGCTTGCAGGAACTCGCGGTACGAATCCAACTGGATCGCCAGCAGGTAGGGCACCTCGAGAATGCTGGATCGCTTGCCGAAGTCTTTACGAATGCGGCGCTTTTCGGTAAAAGTATAAGCCATCGGGATTCCTCTCACGGGAACGCCCGCTCGGGGCGGGAACCGGTTTCACCTGCTCGTCAGGGTGGATCTGGACTGCAACCCTAACGAACTCCAACGAAAACAGGCCGACGACCCCAAGGTCGCCAGCCGTTCCCATCTTCCGCCGTCCAAACCAGACGGCGTCGCGCAACGAAATCCCACGAACAGGACAGCGTTGCTTACTTGATGTCGACCTTGGCGCCGGCGTCCTCCAGCTTCTTTTTGACGTCCTCGGCCTCGGCCTTGGGGATCCCTTCCTTGATCGTGGAGGGCACGCCTTCCACCAGATCCTTGGCTTCCTTCAACCCCAGACCGGTCAGGGCGCGCACCACCTTGATCACCTCGACCTTCTTCTCACCGAAGCTGCTCATCACCACGTCGAACTCGGTTTTCTCCTCGACTGGCGCGGCGGCGACGGCGGCGGCCGGCGCGGCGGCGACGGCGGCAGCGGCGGTGACGCCGAACTTTTCTTCCATCGCGGCAATCAGGTCCACGATTTCCATGACGGTCATGCTGGCGATGCTGTCCAGCATTTCTTCTTTCGAAACAGCCATTGCGGATTCACTCCTGAATAAAAAACGCTCGATACTTCAATCGATGAATAGGGTTGTGGTAGCCGCCTTGTTCGCTCAGGCGGCTTCCTTTTGTTGCCGGACCGCATCGAGGGTGCGCACCAGCTTGCCTGGAATTTCATTGAGGGTCCGCGCGAACTTGTCGAGCGGCGCCCGCAGGCAGGCCATGAGCAGGCTGATCGCCTCGTCGCGGGTCGGCAGGCTGGCTAGCCGGTCCAGCTCGCTGGCCGGAAAGAACTGCCCGCTCACCGCCAACGCCTTGACCACCAGTTTGTCGTTGGCTTTTTCCTTGAGAAACTCCTTGAACAAACGCGCCGCGGCGCCTGGATCGTTCTCGGAGAACGCCAGGATCAGCGGTCCCACCAAACTGGGTTGCAGGCACTCGAACTCAGTCCCTTGCACGGCGCGGCGGGCCAGAGTGTTTTTGACGACGCGCAGATAGACGCCGGTTTCCCGCGCTTTTACGCGCAGGTTGGTGACCTGAGCCACGCTCAGGCCACGGTATTCGGCGGCGATCGCGGAGTGCGCGCGGGCGGCCACTTGGGCGACTTCGGCCACCACGGCCTGTTTTTCCGCCAGATTGAGACTCATTGCGTTACCTCGCGAGTTTTCCTCCACCGGGGTGGAGAACGGAAACGGCGGGCCTTACCAGCAATCATCCGGGAAGGGCCTGACCGTCTGCGCGGGCGGTCCTGGTTCGAGACCGGGATCGATTAAGCCGGAGGGCGCCCGCGGTCTTTGACGCTGGCCGGAAATCGTTCCGGCCGGCCCAAAGTTCGTCGTGGGTCTCCGGGGTGTTTGCCGGAGACCGGGTTCATTCAGATCGATAGCGTCGCCTGGTCCACCGCCAGACCTGGACCCATGGTGGTGGATACGGTTACCCGGCGAATGTAAACGCCCTTGGAGGTGGGGGGCTTGAGCTTTTTCAGATCCTGAAGTAGCGCTTGCAGGTTTTCCCGCAACTGGTCCGGAGCGAAATCCACCTTGCCAATGGTGCAATGAATGATGCCGGCCTTGTCGGTGCGATAGCGAACTTGGCCAGCCTTGGCGTTGCGAATGGCGCCGGCTACGTCCGCGGTGACGGTGCCAACCTTGGGATTGGGCATCAGACCACGCGGGCCGAGAATCTTGCCGAGTTGGCCGACCACCCGCATGGCGTCTGGCGCGGCGATGACGACGTCGAAGTCGAGCTGGCCAGCCTTGATCGATTCAGCCAGATCTTCAAAACCGACCACATCGGCGCCGGCGTCCCGGGCGGCGTCGGCGTTGGCGCCTTGAGCAAAGACCGCCACCCGCACCGTCTTGCCGGTGCCGTGGGGCAACACCGTGGCGCTGCGCACCACTTGGTCGGATTTTCGAGGGTCCACGCCCAGATTGACCGCCACGTCCACCGCCTCGCGGAATTTGACTCCCGACAAATTCTTGAGCAGGCCGAGTGCGTCATCGAGCGGATAAAACTTGCCCGGAACCAGCGTGGCGTGGATCGCCCGCATGCGTTTGGAGAGCTTGGCCATGACTCAACCCTCTTGAATGTCGAGGCCCATGGAACGGGCGCTTCCAGCGATGGTTCGCACGGCCGCGTCGAGGTCGGCGGCGGTGAGATCGGGCATCTTGGTCTTGGCGACTTCTTCCAGTTGCGCGCGAGTGACCACCCCAATTTTCTGGGTGTTCGGCTTGGGGCTGCCTTTGTCCAGGCCCAGCGCCTTCCGCAACAGCACCGAGGCTGGCGGGGTCTTCATGATGAAGGTAAAGCTGCGGTCGCTGTACACCGTGATCACCACGGGGATCGGCAGACCGGGCTCCAGATGTTGGGTCTGGGCGTTGAAGGTTTTGCAGAATTCCATGATGTTGACGCCGTGCTGGCCCAGCGCGGGACCCACCGGCGGACTGGGGTTGGCCTTGGCGGCCGCGACCTGCAGTTTAACGTATGCGGTGACTTTCTTTGCCATGTTGACTCCTGACGGGTACGAGCGCCTTAACGGCTCCCCGAGGTAGCCGCCCGGCGAGCGGGCGGCGGAAAAACGGCCGACGAACGCCGGTTAACGAGCTACCTTTTCGACTTGACTGAATTCGAGATCCACCGGTGTGGTGCGACCGAAGATCATCACGCCGACCCGCAGCCGGCTCTTCTCATAGTTAACTTCCTCAACCACCCCCTCGAAATCATTGAAGGGGCCATCGGTGACCCGTACCATTTCACCCGGCTCGTAGAGCACCTTGGGCTTGGGTTTGTCGACACCGTCCTGAACTCGTTGCAGGATGGTCTGGGCTTCCTTTTCCGAAATCGGCGCCGGTTTGTCGCTGGTGCCGCCGATGAAGCCGAGGACCTTGGGGACGCTGCGCACCATGTGCCAGGTGTCGTTGTCCATCTCCATCTGCACCAGTACGTAACCTGGAAAGAATTTACGATCGCTTTTGCGTTTCTGGCCGTCGCGCATTTCCACGACTTCCTCGGTGGGCACGAGAACCTGGCCGAACCGATCGTTCAGCCCTTCCCGACCGATCCGCTCCAGCAGCGAGCGTCTGACGTGTTGCTCGAAGCCCGAGTAGGCC
>DAIRDI010000264.1:0-4795 GCA_036796235.1 Candidatus Competibacteraceae bacterium
ATAACACTGGACAGCACTGGACCGGCGCTGCCCCTGAACCGGATTTACGAAGACGTGCCTGATGAGATGTTGGCGGGCACTGAATGACTCGGCGCCCGAACACCGCGCTCACTCCCCCGACTGCAACAGCGACCCCCGTTCCCGCGCTCGATGGATGGCGGCCAGGAACAGACCGATTCCCAGGCCGAGGTAGCCGGCGTTCAACAGCAGGGCGTACAGGAAATGATCCAGCCGGAACGTCTGCTCCAGCAGCACCGCCCGCATGCCCTCGAACACGTGGCTGGCGGGTAGCGCCCAAGCCAGCGGTTGCAGCCAGTCGGGCAGGATGGCGATGGGGTAATAAATACCGCACAACGGCGCCAGGGCGAAAATCGCCGCCCAGGCGATGCTCTCCGCGCCCATGCCATAGCGCAGCACCAGCGCCGACACCATCAGGCCGATGCCCCAACCCATCAGCAGCAGATTGAGGAGGAACCCGAGCAACGGCGGCCCGAGTTCGAGCAGGTTGAAGCCGTAGAACGGAATCGCCAGCGTGACGGCGAAACCGACGCCGACCAGGGTGCGCGCCAGGCTCACCAGGATCAGCGCCAGGATCAGTTCGATGGGTCGTAGCGGGCTGATAAACAACTGCCCTAGATTGCGGGAATGCAATTCCTCGAAGAACACCACCGACACGCCCAACTGGCTGCGAAACAGGATGTCCCACAGCAACACGGCGGCCAGCAGCAAGCCGGCGGTTTGCATCAACACCTCGCTGTGCCCCGCCAGATACTGGGTGATGAACCCCCACAAGATCATCTGTACGGTCGGCCAATAAGCCAGTTCGACGACCCGAATCCAAGACCCGCGCAGCAGGTAGAGATAGCGCAGCGCCAGCGCGCCGATGCGGCGCGGGGACAGGGCGGTCATGCCACCACCTCGCCGCTCTGGATGCCGCGGGCGATATCGAGAAACACTTCTTCCATGTCCTTGCGGCCGTACCGATGGATCAGCTCGCGCGGCGCGCCGGTGGCCACGATGTGGCCCGCCCGCAGCATGATGACCTGATCGCAGAGCCGCTCCACTTCGCTCATGTTGTGGGACGCGAGCAACAGCGTGGCCCCGCTCCGGCGCTGATAGTCAGTCAGAATGCCGCGCATCCGGTCAGCGGTGTCGGGATCGAGCGAAGCGGTCGGCTCGTCGAGCAGCAGAATTTCCGGCTCGTTCAGCAGCGCCTTGGCCAGGGCCACGCGGGTTTTCTGGCCGGCGGACAGACTGCCGTAGGAGCGTTTGAAGAAGGCATCGATGTCCAAATCCCGGCCCAGCACCGCCAACCGCTCGCGGATGCGGCGCACCCCGTACAGCCGGGCGTAGACAGTCAGGTTTTCCGCCACGGTCAACCGTTGCGGCAGATCCAGATAGGGCGAGGAGAAGTTCAGGAGCGGCAGGATTCGATACCGATGGCGCGGCACCTCCTCGCCGAGAATGTGAATCTGGCCGCTCGTAGGCAGCAGCAGTCCCAGCAGCATGGCGATGGTGGTGGTTTTGCCGGCGCCGTTACCGCCGAGCAGGGCGCAGGTGGCGCCTCGAACGACGTTGAAACTGATGTCGTCCACGGCGCGCACCGGTCCGTAGTCCTTACGCAGGTGGTCGACCTGGATGACGGCAAATTCAGTCAAGACGATTTTCCAAAGGATCGAGGGCGATCAGCCAGCCATCCCGCTCGCTGACGGTGATGCGTTGCAACGACTGCCGGGCGCACGGACCGGATACGCAGTAGCCGTCCTCAATGCGAAACAGCGCGCCGTGAATGCCGCATTGAATCAGGGTGTTGGTGTAGTCCAGGAACTGGTCCGGTTCCCATTCCATCGGTGCCCCGGTGTGCGGACAGCGGTTGCGGTAGGCGTAAACACCCCGTCGCGTGCGCGCGACCACGAGATCGGCGTAGCGGGAGTCCGGATGGATGAAAACGCCTTTGCTGCGACCTGTCGGTAATTCGTCCAGACGGCAGAGCGGATGTTCTTCGCTCATGGAGAATTCAGCCGACATCCCGCGCCAGGCGCGGCAGATCGCCCTCCAGCCCCATCGCCCGTCGCGCGATCAGGTTCTTGAGCGGCCCGGCGGCGTCGGTCAGGTTGAGACCGAGGTTCCGCAGTAAGCGCACCGGCGGCAGGGTGTTGCCGAACAACCGCTTGAAGCCATCCATGATCCCCAACATCAAGAGGTTGTCGCCCTTGCGCCAGCGCTCGTAACGACGCAGCACCTTGAAGGAGCCGATGTTCCGATCCGCGGCGACCGCATCCGACAATACTTCGGCCAGCGTCGCCGCGTCCAGCAGCCCCAGGTTCACGCCTTGGCCGGCCAGCGGGTGGATGACGTGGGCGGCGTCGCCGATCAGGACGACGCCGGATTTGACGTAGGCGTGAGCGTGTTGCAGGCGGAGCGGAAACGCCGCCCGTGGCCCGACCTCCAGAATCGCCCCCAATCGCGCTTCAAACGCCGCCATCAGTGCGTCACCGAAGTCGTTTTCATCCAGCGCCAGCAGCTCGGCGGCCCGTTCCGGCGTGTTAGACCAGACGATGGAGCATCGGCCGTCGGACAATGGCAAAAACGCCAGCGGTCCGCTCGGCGTGAAGCGCTGCCAGGCGGTTTCCTGATGCGGTTTTTCGGTGCGCACGTTGGCGACCACCGCATGTTGGTCGTAGCCCCAGCCGCCGGTTTCGATTCCGGCCAGTTGCCGGACTTTGGATTGCGCCCCGTCCGCGCCGACCAGCAGGCGAGTGGTGAATTCGCGCCCGTCGTTCAGTCCCACCCGCCAGCCTCCATCCGCCAAAGGATGCGCGGTTTCCAGCGCCGTCGGACAGAGCAGGTCCACCGTCGGAAATTGCCGCGCCCGTTCCAGGAGGGCGTATTGAATCACTCGATTTTCGATGATCCAGCCGAGCAGGGGTTCGCCGATATCGGCGCTGTCGAAATGGATGCTGCCGAAACCGGTGGCGTCCCACACCCGCATGTCGCGAAACGGACTGACCCGCCAGGCGATCATGCCGTCCCAGGCGCCCACGGCGGCGAAGATCCGTTGCGAGGCGCGGCTGATGGCGGAGACCCGGGAATCGAGGTCCGCGCCGGGGCGGATGCGGTCCGGCGGCGCGCCTTCCAGCAGAGCGATTTTCAGATCGGCAGGACCCAGCGCGCAGGCCAGCGCCGAGCCGACCATGCCGCCGCCGGCGATGATGAGGTCGTAGTCGGTGTTCATAAGGTTGATGGTTATCCAATCGAGGCTTCCAACCGCAGTCGTCCTGCTCGTGGATGAATTTCCTGGGTCCGCCCGCGTCCAGGTAAAACGATGGATTCAACTTCCACCAGGCCGTAGCTGGCCAGTTGATCCACATCTCGCTTTACCGTGCTACGGTTACGGTGCAGGCGCTGGGCCAACTGGGTGATCGAACCGGGTTGTTCCTTGATCTGCTGTAGGAGATTCAGGCGCGCGGTGGTCAGCAGTTTCAACAGGTCGGCTGGATCTTCAAAACTGATGACACATTCTTCCGGCAATGCTTCGGCGCGGTCAGCCAGTCGGGCGATTTCGCGGCCTCTTTGAAAAAAATCGGCTTCGGTCGCGGTTTTCACTGTCACCTGTTTCATTTTTCCTTCCTCAAGGCCAGCCAATCCGTTTCAAAAGTCAGGCAGTCAGCCCCAGCCCCCGCGCCAGTTTGGGCAAGCGCCCGTCCAAGCCCATGGTCTGCCGGGCGAATCCGCGCTTGAGCGGCGGGCAGAGGTCGAAAGCCAGCAGTCCCAGATTGCGGGCGGCGCGCACCGGCCACAGCGGGTTGCCGAACAAGCGATTCAGGGCGTCGGTGAACGCAATGGTCTGCCGCTGATCCCAGCGCCGCCAGTCGGCGTAGCGGCTCAGCACGGCCAAAACGCCGATGTCCCACCCGGTGTGCTGGGCATCGGCGATGACCTCCGCCAGCGCCGCCACGTCGCGCATCCCGAGATTGAAGCCCTGTCCGGCGAGAGGATGCAGGGTATGGGCGGCGTTGCCGATAATGGCCACTCGGGACCGGGCGTGTTCGCGGGCTTTCAGCAGAAACAGCGGATACGCCTGCCGCCGGCCCACGCGCTGGAACGGCCCCAGCCGGTCGCCAAAGCGTTCGTGCAGCAGGGCGAGAAAGCCCGCATCGTCGAGCGCCATCGCCGCTGGCGCGTCCGACTCGTTCACCGTGCAGACCACCGCGCAGCGATTTTCGCTCATGGGCAGCAGCGCCACCGGTCCGTCCTCGGTGAAGCGTTCGTAGGCGACGCTATCATGAGGCAAAGTCGGCGTGACATTGGCGATGACCGCTTGTTGGCCGTAATCCCAGCGCAGGGCGGCGATGCCGAGTTGCTCGCGCACCGGGGAATTGGCGCCGTCGGCGGCCACCAGCAACCGGGCCCGCAGTTCGACAATGCGTTCCGCGTCGAATCGGATCGTGGCGCAAGCCGCCTCCGGTTCGATGGCGACCCGTTCCAGCCGCGCCGGACACAACAACTCGACGCCGCGCAGATTCGGCAATCTTGCCCGCAGCGCCGCGCCGATCCGGCGGGCTTCGACCACGTAGCCGAGCGCGTCCACCCCTTCCTCACGGCTGTCGATGCGGGCGAAACCGAGGCCGCCGCGTTCGGAAATGTGAATGTTCCGGATCGGCGTGGCGGTCGGTTCCAGACTGTCCCACAGGCCGAGAGTCTGGAAAATGCGTTTGGTGCCCTGCGCCAGGGCGAGCGTGCGGTCGTCGTAGCTGGGATGGTCGCTGACCGCGAGCGGCGCGGCCTCGACCAG
>DAIRDI010000265.1:0-4793 GCA_036796235.1 Candidatus Competibacteraceae bacterium
GCTTGCGGGACAGGCATCCTGAGGTTAGGCTCTGGTCAGCCTGACCACCTTGGAGTCGAACCATGAACCGCCGCCGCCCCCAGCCAGCATCTGGCCCTGATGAGACAGGCTGCTGGCAGCTTCAGGAAGCGAAAGCCCGGTTTAGTGAAGTGGTGCGCCGGGCAGCCGAATGTGGACCCCAGCATGTGACCGTCAATGGGGAAGAACGAGCCGTAGTCCTCTCGGCGGAGGATTACGTCCGACTACGGGGAGAACCCACGGGCCGCGCCCTGGTGGATCTCATGGCGGACTCGCCACTCGGAGAGGTCATCCTCGAGCACCCGAAGGTCAAGGGACCAGTGCGGGCCGTGACGCTGTGAATGGTTGGCTGCTGGATACCAATGTCCTTTCGGAGCTACGGCGAAAGAACCCGTCACCCGCTGTAGTTGACTTCGTCAGCGCGCAACCCTTGGATCGTCTCTTTGTCAGCGAGGTGACCTTTGCGGAGATCCGGTTCGGTATCGAGTTGGTGTCCGAACCAACCCGTCGCGCCGAGCTCAGGCAATGGTTGGATCATCGCCTTAGGCCCATGTTCACACACCGGGTGCTGGCCATCACGGAAGATATCCTGTTGCAATGGCGTCTCATCATCGAGACCGGTCGAAAGGCCGGGCATACTTTCAGCCACCCGGACGTTCTCATCGCGGCGACGGCGGCCCAACATGGCCTGACGGTGGTGACGCGAGATCCCAGCGATTTTGTTGCTGCGGGCGTGCCCGCCAAAAACCCCTGGGCTATCCATGCGCCGTAGCCGTCCGAACACCCGTCGCGCGTCTCGCCGTCCCGTGCGCTCGGCTGCGGTCCGCGCCGCTGTTGCGGGGTGGAGCCGACGTTCGAGTCGAGTCTGTAATGCTCTCCTCCGCGCTTCCGTAGACCATCCGAATCCATGAATGTCGCCAACCCCGACCTCCAGGCCGAACTCGAAGAGCGGTTGCGGTTTGAAACCGTATTGGCCGAACTGTCGGCGCGATTTGTCAACCTGCCTCCCGAGCAGGTGGATCAGGAAATCGCGGATGCGCTAAGCCGTCTCGTCGCGGCGCTGCGGGTGGACCGAACGGCCCTGGGACGCCTGACCGAGGATGGTCAGGATTTCGTCGTCACCCACTCGTTCGCCTTGCCCGGAATCGAAGCGTTCCCCCTGATCTCCTCCCTGGCCACCGTGGCCCCCTTGATGTCCCGGACGCTGCTGAACGGCCAGCCGTTCGTGATGGTCCGCCTGGCCGACCTGCCCGCGGAAGGCGAAGTGGACCGGCAACTCTTTGAGAGCCTCAACATCCGGTCGGGCATGGTGGTTTCTTTAATGATCGGCGGTCGGGTCATCGGCGGCCTCGGGTGTAGTCTGGCGCGCGAAGAGCGCGCATGGCCGGAGTCGGTGGTGCGCGGCCTGCGCTTGATCGCCGACGTGTTCGCCAACGCCCTGGCCCGCCAGGAGGCCGATCGAGTGCTGCGCGACAGCGAGGAACGGATGCGCCTGGCGGCGGCGGCGGCCCAGATCGGTCTGTGGGATTGGGATATTGCCCACGATGTCATCTGGGCGTCGGAGCGGGCGCGGGTTCTATACGGCGTCCGCCCGGATGAGCCGGTCAACTTCCAGCGGTTCATGACGTCCTTGCATCCCGAGGACCGGGACCGCGTGGACGCCGCCGTGCAAAGCGCGTTGCGCCAGGGCGGCGAGTATCGCGAGGAATACCGGATCGTCCAGCCCGATGGCGTCGTTCGCTGGCTCCAGGTCATGGGTTCCTGCCACCTGGACGGCCGCGGCCGGCCGGTGCGGTTGATGGGCGCGTCCCTCGACCTCACCGACCGTCGGGACCAGGAAGCGCGTCTGCGGAACGCCTTGGAAGAAGTCCAACGCTTGCAGGCGCAGCTCCAGCAGGAAAATCTCTACCTGCAACAGGAAATCAAGGCCAGCCAAGGCCAGGGTCGCATCATCGGCCAAAGTCCGGCCCTGCTGCGCGTCCTCACCCAGGTGGAACAGGTGGCCCCCACCGCGTCCTCGGTGCTGCTGCTGGGGGAAACCGGCACCGGCAAGGAGTTGTTCGCGACGGCGATCCACGACGGGAGTCCCCGTCGCAACCGCGCCATGGTGCGGGTGAACTGCGCGGCGATTCCGGCGGCGCTGATCGAGAGCGAATTGTTCGGGCGCGAGAAGGGCGCCTACACCGGGGCGCTGGCCCGGCAGATCGGCCGCTTCGAGATGGCCGATGGGTCGACGCTCTTCCTCGACGAAATCAGCGAGCTGCCGCCGGAATCCCAGGGCAAGCTGCTCCGGGTGTTGCAGGAACGGGAAGTCGAACGGCTGGGCAGCCCGAAGCGGATCAAGGTGGACGTCCGGGTGATCGCCGCCACCAATCGGGATTTGGCCAAGGCGGTCGCCGAAGGCCGGTTCCGGGAGGATCTGTACTATCGGCTGAACGTGTTCCCGATCACCGCGCCGCCGCTGCGCGAGCGGCGGGAGGACCTCCCCTTGCTGGTGTGGGCCTTCGTCGAGGAATTCTCCAAAGCCATGGGCAAGCCGATCGAGGCGATCGCCAAAGCCAGTCTGCGGGCCTTGCAAGAATATGATTGGCCCGGCAACGTGCGCGAACTGCGCAACGTCATCGAGCGGGCGCTGATTCTGGCGAATGGCCCCACGCTCAGGATCGATCCGCCCGGGACCGGCGCCGCCCCGGTCGCCCGAGAGCTGGCCACCCGGGGTCTGGCCACCCTGGCCGAGGCCGAACGGGAGCACATCCAGCGGGTGCTGGACGCCACGGGCTGGCGCATCCGGGGCGCGGGCGGCGCGGCCGACATCCTCGACCTCAAACCCACCACCCTCGAAAGCCGCATGGCCAAGCTCGGCCTGCGCCGCCGCTGATTTTGGTAACCTCCGTTAGTCCGGTTTGGATCGGCACGACGGAGCAAGGCTCAGCGGCGGCCACGCTTCGACTCCGAAAATTCGGAGACTCTCCGATATGTCGGGGAAGCCCAGCGGGCACCGAAGTCCGCGTCATCCAGCCTTCACTATCAATACGTTGATCTAAAAGCAATTATTGGTAATTCCATGCTCTTTTCACGTATGGCAAGGTCTTTGCTCGCGTGTAATAGTCATAAAAATTAGGGTTACGCAACCCATCCCTTATCGGAGGAGTTAACGATGTTGAACTTGAAATCCGCAGGCATGAGTATCGTTTTCGCTGCATTGTTGGCGCTTCTGGCCGGTGCGCCCACCTCGGCCACAGCGGCAAGCGCCGCCGAAATCGACCGTGATGCTTCCGGCGCATTGGTGGATCTATATCGGCAGACGCCAGCGGCCAAGGCTCTGGCGAAACAAGCCAAGGCGATCCTGGTCTTCCCCAGCGTGGTGAAGGGCGGGCTTCTCATCGGTGGGGAGTACGGGCAGGGCGTCCTGCGTCAGGGCGAGAAGGCATTGGGTTATTTCGAGATCGCGGCGGTCTCCTACGGGCTGCAGGCGGGCGCGCAGAGCTTCAGCTACGTCCTCTTTTTCATGACCGACTCCTCTGTCCAGTACGCGAAAGAGAGCAAAGGCTGGGAATTCGGCGTCGGCCCGAGCGTGGTCGTGCTGGATGAGGGCATGGCGAAGACCGTGACCACCACCACCGCTCGGGACGACATCTACGCCTTCGTCTTCGGCCAGCAGGGACTGATGGCGGGCGTGGGTCTCAAGGGTTCGAAGATCACCCGGATCTGGCCGGGTCCGTAAGTTCAACGTAAAAGTCATTCCACGACCCAACGAGAGGAGGTTGTCCATGCATCCTGTCATCAGAACCCTGGGCTCGGGAGCCGTGCTGCTGGTTGCCCTGCTGGCGACCGCCGCGTTGGCCGAGACCAAATCTCCCGCCGTCGCCGCCTCTCCTTCCAGCCCCGCCATGGAGCAGTTACTGCGCATGGCGAATTTTCTATCGAAGCTCGAACAGTTCAGAGTTGGGTGGCAGAGCGGCTACGATGTGGTTCAGGACTCCGGCCAGAAGATCGAGTTCGGAGAGCGGCGCGACATGACGCTCGTTCGCCCCAACCGATTCAGGGTCAACGCGCGGACGAGCGACGGAGAAGCGTCCACGGTCGTTTTCGACGGCCAGGTGGTTACGGTATTCAACGCGACGGAAAACCTGTACGCCTCGTCCGAACTGGCGGGGGATATCGACGCGGCGATCGCGCATTTTGTCAGGGATCTGCAAATGCGCCTGCCGCTCGCCCTGCTGTTCGTGACTGCCCTGCCCAAGGAACTCGAGCAACGCATCCTGGGCGCGGAGATTGTCGAGACCACCACGATCGCGGACCAACCCTATTTTCATCTCGCGGCCCGCGGCGACAGCGTCGATTTACAGGTTTGGTTGCCGACGACGGGAGACCCTTTGCCGCACCGAATCATCCTGACTTACAAACATGAGGAAGGACAACCGCAGTACTGGGCGAACTTTATCGAGTGGAACCTCGCGCCCAACCCATCAGCTTCCTGGTTCGCCCTCGACATTCCAAAAGAAGCGGCTCGCATCCCCTTCCTCGCTCAGGTTCACCGCGCGACGGCGGCCCCCACCACACCAGGAGAACCGCAATGACCGGCCAAACCCTAATCGTGATGTCCGAAAGACCCGCACTCAAGACGGTTTTCGTAAAAACCCTCTGTGTCGCCATTGTGGCGCTGTTTGTGGGTGCGCTGGTCATCGAGGCGTATGCGCGCGGCGGTGGGAGAGGCGGCGGTGGAGGTAGAAGTTATTCCCGCGCCGGTCCGGCCAGTGGCGGCAGCTTCGCCT
>DAIRDI010000266.1:0-4743 GCA_036796235.1 Candidatus Competibacteraceae bacterium
TGGCGGCCCACATCGAAAACCCGGAACGCGCCAGGATCGTGGCCGCCATCGGCGATCTCGTGGGCCGCTACGACCAAGCCTTCAGCCAGGTAGTGGCCTGGGAGCAACAAAGAAGCGAGACAGTCAAGGGTTTAGTGGCGGCTGGCACGGCGATCCAGACCACGCTCATCGACATGCTGGATGCCGCCTCCAAGGATGGCAATGCCAACGTGGCGGCGCTGGCGGGGCGCTTGCAGACGCAGTTCATGGAGGGGCGCTACTTAGGTCTCCGGTACGTGCTAACGCGCAACCGAGCAGATTTCGACCAATACCAGGAGGAAGTCATCGCCAAGGTGGACGGTGCCTTTATGGTGCTCCGAGGAGGCGCTAGGGAGGGCTATCGCGCCTTGCTCGACCAGTTCGATGGCCACCACAGCGCCTACCATAAGCTGGTGCCCGCCTTGCTGGAGACCACCGAACGATCCGCGGAACAGAAGAATCTCCTGAACCAGATCGGGTCGGAAGTGGCGGCGGCCACGGAACAACTGCGGGATTCCCGAAAGGCTGACCAAGATGCTTTGGGTCCCCAGGTGCAGAGCATCAACGAAATCGCCGTGAGGGTCGTAACCTGGCTGTCGATTGCGGCGGTGTTGCTCGGAATCGGCTTGGCCTGGCTGCTGGTGCGGGTGATCCGCCGGCCGATCGGCGGCGAGCCGGCCGCGATGGCGGCGCTGACCCAGCAAATCGCCCACGGCGATTTGACGGTGCGGTTCGAGAACACCGGGCAGGAGACCGGCATTTACGCCGCCATGCGCGACATGGCCACGCAACTCAAGGGGATGGTCGGCCAGGTCACCCAAGCCACCGGGCAAGTCAGTTCCGCCGCCGCCGAGATCGCCCAGGGCAGCGCGGATCTCTCGCAGCGGACCGAGGAGCAGGCTTCCGCGCTGGAGGAGACCGCCTCCTCAATGGAAGAGCTGACCAGCACGGTCAAGCAGAGCGCCGAGCACGCCGGGCAAGCCAACCAGTTGGCCGGGGCGGCGCGGAATCAGGCCGAGCAGGGCGGGCAGGTGGTGGATCAAGCGATCACCGCCATGGCCGCGATCAACCAGAGCAGCAAGAAGATCGCCGACATCATTGGCACCATCGACGAGATCGCCTTCCAGACCAACCTCCTCGCCCTGAACGCGGCGGTGGAAGCGGCGCGGGCCGGGGAACAAGGGCGAGGCTTCGCGGTGGTGGCCGGGGAAGTCCGCAAGCTGGCCCAGCGCAGCGCCGACGCCGCCAAGGAGATCAAGGGGCTGATCGGCGACAGCGTGACCAAGGTCCAGGACGGGAGCCAATTGGTCGAACAATCTGGCCAAACCCTCAAGGAGATCGTCGCGGCGGTGAAGAAAGTCAGCGACATCGTGGCCGAGATGGCCGCCGCCGCCCGCGAGCAGGCCGGAGGGATCGAACAGGTCAACAAGGCCATCCTGCAAATGGACCAAGTGACGCAGCAGAACGCCGCGCTGGTCGAGGAAACCGCGTCCGCCAGCCAGGCCATGGGCGACCAGGCCCGCGAATTGCAAAGCCTGATGGGGTTTTTCAAGCTAGAGGCGCACGGAAGCTCCGCCAAGGTCGTCACGTCGGCTCCGCGGAGCGAAAGCTCACCGAAAACCGAGTTGCGGGTGGGCGCCGGAGCAAATCCGCGTCTGATCTCCGTCAAGCCAAAGTCGGTCGAGATGCTGCCCGCCGTCAAACCGACGTCGGTCAAAACCCACGCCGCCGGCAAGTTGTCGCCGGTCGGAAAAAAAGCGGCTACTACGACTTCCTCCACCGAGGAATGGGAAGAATTCTAGGATCTCGTCATGACCCTCATTAAATGTCAACCCGAACTAGATATCGCAAATGCCGGTACACTACGCCAGCAACTACTGGATGCGCTGCAAATCCGGGAACCTCTGGAAATCGACGCCGAAGCGGTGCGCAAGATCCACACTTCGGCGCTGCAACTGTTTCTAAGCGTGATGCTAGAGGCCCAGTCGCAATCAGTGCCGGTGCGCTGGCGCAACCCTTCTCCAACCTTGGTGGAAGGCGCGCGGCTGCTTGGGCTGGCCGAGCATCTGGGACTTGCGGAGGCCGGAAACGGTTAAACTGATGGCGACCGTTCATTTCCTCTAAACGCTGACAACTGCTCGCCCTTGCCGTGCCGATCACGACGGTCGGCACGGCAAGCGATTTCGGATTCAGGTAACGGAGATTTCAGTATGGCGAAAATACTCGTGGCGGATGACTCCGCGTCCATGCGGCAGATGGTGGAATTTACCCTTAAGGAAGCCGGGCATCAGGTCGTGGCGGCGGAAGATGGCCAGGCGGCCTTGAATCTCGCGAAGGGCATGACCGCCGATCTGGTGATCACGGATATCAACATGCCCAACATGGATGGCATCACATTAATCAGGGAACTGCGGGCGCTGCCGGCGTTTAAGTTCACCCCTATTTTGACGCTAACTACTGAGTCCACGACCGAGAAGAAAATGGAAGGCAAGGACGCCGGCGCTACTGGTTGGATCGTCAAGCCATTCAATCCCGAGAAACTGTTGGCGACAGTCAACAAAGTTTTGGGATAAGACGCCATGGCGATTGATATCGGGCAGTTCGTCCAGACGTTCTTCGAAGAGAGCCTTGAGGGCCTGGATGTGATGGAGACGGGCCTGTTGGCCCTGTCGCCCGGAGACGAGACGGATCTGGAGCAGATTAACACCATTTTCCGCGCCGCCCATTCGATCAAGGGTGGCAGCGGCACCTTTGGCTTCCAGAACGTGGCCGAATTCACCCATGTGATGGAAACCCTGCTGGATCGCATGCGGGAAGGTCGGATGTCCGTGACCACCGAAGCGGTCAACACGCTGCTGGAGTCGGTGGATGGCTTGCGGGAGATGTTGGTCGCGGCGCGGTCGGGAGCAACGGCGGACGAGGAGCGGGTCGGCGGCTTGCGCGAGCGCCTGGTCGCGCTGTTGGAATCCAGGGGCGATGCGGCGACCGTTTCGGCGACTTCCGTGGCCCACGAAACGGTTGCGCCCGCGCCGACCGACGGTTGGCGAATCAGATTCCAGCCGCATGCGGATTTGCTGCATAGCGGCAACGACCCAGTACGATTGTTCCGCGAACTCTCGACCCTGGGCGAACTGGTGGTGCGACCTGACGTAAGCCAGGTGCCGGGATTGGCTGATCTGAAACCCGAGGACTGCTATCTATCCTGGGAGTTGGAACTACGCGGCGGCGCCTCGCATGAGGCGCTGGCCGAGGTGTTCGCTTGGGTCGAGGACGATTGCGAACTCAGCCTCGAGCCGCTGGCGGAAGGGGTAATTGTGGGTGATTCGCCGCCGGGCGGAACCCCTGGCGAAGAGGCCCGACAGGGTGAGTTGTTGTACGAGCGGCGTAAAAACAGCGATCGGCGCCAGAGCGGGGATCGGCGGATGAACGTGCCGCCACCCGATAGCGGTTCCATCCGAGTCGGGATCGACAAGGTGGACGCGGTTATCAATCTGGTTGGCGAACTGGTGACCACCCAGTCGATGCTCGGCGCGCTGGGCGCGGATTTCGACCTGAGCCGCCTGGACAAACTCCAGGAAGCCCTGGATCAACTGGAGCGCAACACCCGCGACTTGCAAGAGCATGTCATGCGGATTCGCATGTTGCCGGTCAGTTCGGTATTCAGCCGGTTTCCGCGCATGGTCCACGATGTCAGCGGCAAGCTCGGCAAGCGGGTGGAGTTGCGTATCAACGGCGAGCAGACCGAGCTGGACAAGACCGTCATCGAGAAGATCGGCGATCCGTTGGTGCATCTGGTTCGCAACAGCCTGGATCATGGTCTGGAGCCGCCCGAGGAGCGTCTGGGGCAGGGCAAGCCGGAAACAGGGATCATCACGCTGAACGCCTACCATAAGAGCGGCAGCATTTTCATCGAGGTCGGCGACGATGGCCGGGGTCTGAACCGGGACGCCTTGTTGCGCAAGGGGCTGGAAGCCGGTCTGCTCAAGCCTGGCGAGGACTACGGCGACGAGCAAATCCATGATTTGATCTTTCATCCGGGGTTGTCGACCGCCAAACAGATCAGCGATGTTTCCGGGCGCGGCGTCGGCATGGATGTGGTGCGCCGCAACATTCAGGATGTGGGCGGTAATATCCAGATCGCCAGCCAGCGCGGGCAGGGCACCCAGATCACGATTTCCCTGCCGCTGACCCTGGCGATTCTAGATGGCCAACTGGTGACCATCGGTCGGGACTGCTACATCATTCCCCTATTGTCGATCGTCGAGTCGGTGCAAATTCGCACCGAGGCGGTCAACCGGGTGGCCGGTCGGGGCGAGGTCTTGCGGTTCCGCGGCCAGCATTTACCGATCCTGCGGTTGTATGAAATGTTCGGCGCGGAAGGCGCGGAGACCGATTTGGAAAAGGGCCTGCTGGTGGTGGTGGAGGCGGATGGTCGGCAAGTCGGTCTGTTTGTGGACGATCTATTGGGCCAGCAACAGGTGTCGATTAAGTCCATGGAGAAAAACTTCCGACGGGTATCCGGCGTGGCTGGCGCAACCATCCTCGGAGACGGTCGAGTGGGACTCATTCTCGATGTTTCCGGATTGATCCGGGCTAACAATACGGCGATGTAAGACGACATCATGGACACGAAAACCAAAGAATTGGCGACGTTGGACCGGCGCGGGCTGGCGCGCGATTCCGGGGGCGAAGGCGCGCAATACCTGACCTTCACCCTGGCGGGGG
>DAIRDI010000267.1:0-4724 GCA_036796235.1 Candidatus Competibacteraceae bacterium
TACTAACCCTTTGAGACTGGCGGCGTCTTCTCCTCGGAGCCGCCGCCACTCCCCCTCGCGAACCCCCCCAGCCGTCCTAAAAAGCCCCTCAAATAAGCACATCAAATGCATTCCCAAGCCGACTGGCCCAAGATTTTCAGTTGCGAATTCTTCCCGCCCAACACCGACGAAGGCATGCACAAGCTGTTCGCCGCCCGCGAGGAATTGATGCGGATGCGACCGGCGTTTTTCTCGGTCACCTACGGCGCGGGGGGCTCCACGCGCGAGCGCACTTTCCAGGCGATTCAGGCGATTCAGGCGATTCAGGCCCACAGTGGCGTGGACGCCGCCCCGCACCTGACGTGCGTGGCCTCCACGCGCGCCGGGGTTCGCGAGATTCTGGACCGCTTCCGCGCCCAAGGCATCCACCGCATCGTCGCCCTGCGCGGCGACTTGCCCTCGGGGATGCGCGAGTTTGGTGAATTCCGTTACGCCAACGAACTGGTGGAGTTCGTTCGCGCCGAGACCGGCGACCACTTTCACATCGAAGTCGCCGCCTATCCGGAATTTCATCCGCAAGCTCTGAATCCCGAACGCGATCTGCTTAATTTCAAGCGAAAGGTCGAGGCTGGCGCCAACAGCGCCATTACCCAATATTTCTTCAATCCGAATTCCTACTTCCGTTTCGTCGATGACTGTGAAACGCTGGGGCTCGATTTACCCATCGTGCCCGGCATCATGCCGATCACCAACTTCACGCAGCTAGCGCGGTTTTCGGACGGCTGTGGCGCGGAAATCCCTCGGTGGATTCGCAAACGGCTGGAAGGTTTCGGCGACGACCTGGACGCGATCCGCGCCTTTGGACTGGATGTGGTGACCGATCTCTGCCAACGCCTGCTAGACGGCGGCGCGCCGGGTTTACACTTCTACACGATGAATCAGGCCGGGCCGACGCTGGCCATCGGCGAGCGCCTGGGTCTGACCGCTGCTCCATAAGCCCCAGCACGCACAAAAGAAAACGCCCTTCCCCCAGTTTCGGGGGAAGGGCGCGTATTGGAAGTCAGAGGTTTGTTGGCTACAGGGCTATTGCGCGGCCAACAGCGCCCGGGCGTCCGGCCCGAGCGGCAGCACATAGTCGTAAGCCGCCAACACCAGGTTATCCGTGGCGCGGATCAACCGGGCGTTGACGAATACCGATTGCCGGCCGACCGCGTAGGTGCCGGCGATCACCGCCGCCGCGTTATGGGACTGGCTGATTTCCCGAACCGAGCGCGACAGCGCGAATTCCCCCGACCCCTCGGCGACATAGATGTTGTCGCGCATCCGGATCTCCATGACCGTAAAGCCCTGCTGGGTGAACTGCGAACCAATCTGTTCGCCGATGACCCGGCCCAGACCGGACGAGATTTCAAGATTATTGATATCGACGAAGGAAGCCGCCAGCAGCGGATCCCGCCGTTCCTTGAGCCACGGCGTCCGCGCCAGCAGCGCCTCGGCGGCGTTGTAGTTCTTGCCGACCAGATCGGCATCCCGAATGATCGGGCGGATCGGCGCGTCGTCCGTCGAGGACGCGCACCCCATGATACCCAGACCCAACGTCATCAACAGGGCCACCGCCCCGCGCAGCAATGTTTTTCCAGTCATGGTCCGACGATCTCCATCATCCGAGTGGTCACCGGCGCCGGTCCTCTGGCGACATACAGGCCCTTGTTGATATGTGGGATATAGTAGATGTCGCTAAAACGACCCACGTAGCGGTCGCCGCTCACTACCGAGGCATTGATCACCACCTCACTATCTTCGGTTTTCGCCAGCATCCATGGCTGCGTTACCGCTTGGACATCATAACTCACTAGAAACCCTTGTGACGGCTCCATGCCGACGATGAAACCGCGGTTGACCAACTGCGTGACCAGCAGATCATGAAAAACATCGCCGGCTTCGCTGCCGTATTGAGGTTGCTGGACATACAAAGCAACCGGGCGGATATCCTGCGCCGGAGCTTGGCCTTGCTCGCCAGTGGCGCCTATCAGTAGATTTTGTAGCCAGTTAGCCACATCAGCGGCCATCACATCCCAATGATGAACCGCTAGCAGTTCTCTTTGGTAGGTGAGCGGATGGTTTGTCTTAACCGGTATCGAGGACGTACAAGCCCCTAGCCCGAGACAGAGAATCACAAGAGGGGCATACAGGATCTTCATGGGTTCTCCCTCAATTTTTGTAGCCGTTGATGACGGCGGAACCAACCAAAATTTTAGCCGGTTATACCACTGGCGCTACCCCTTGACAACACGGTTTCCATCAAATGGCTCTCCGGTCCCTGAACTGACTCCACCGCTGCGGCGATTATCATTGGAAACAAGGTGTTAATCACCTCTCTCAATACATTATATTGTGTTTTATTTTTTAAAAACCACATCATGTAGAAATTTCATCTGGAATTTTTTCAAGCATCCTCTAGAATCCACAAAACAAAATTACTAAGCCTGGCCCGAGGGTGCTCGCATCCATCCGGAGCCGCCAGCGAGAACATTGGCCCTTTTCGAATGAATAAAACCCTGGGAGACCACTGGCCCATGAAAACCGCGCACCTGCAACCCATCGATGGTTCGACCGCTGCCGCCGACGTGCCGATGCAACCGGCGTCCTGGGATATCTGGGACCAGAAATACCGGCTGAAAGCCAAGGAGGGGCGTCCGCTCGATGAAACCATCGACGGTACCTGCCAGCGGGTGGCCCGAGCGATCGCCGATGTGGAAGCGACTCCGGAACTGCGCGAACTCTGGTACGAGAAATTTTTGTGGGCCTTGCGCCACGGCGCCATCCCGGCGGGCCGCATCATTTCCAACGCCGGCGCCTGGGAGCATAAGCCCGCCACCTCCACGATCAACTGCACGGTATCCGGGACGATCCTGGACTCCATGGACGATATCCTGCGCAAGGTGCATGAAGCGGGGCTGACGCTGAAGGCGGGCTGCGGCATTGGCTATTGCTTTTCCACCCTCCGCCCGCGCGGCGCTTACGTCTCCGGCGCCGGGGCCTACACCTCTGGACCGCTGTCGTTCATGGATATCTACGACAAGATGTGTTTCACCGTATCCTCGGCGGGCGGGCGGCGAGGGGCGCAGATGGGCACCTTCGATATCGGTCACCCGGACGTGATGGAATTCATCCGCGCCAAGCGCGAGGCCGGCCGGTTGCGCCAATTCAATCTGTCGCTGCTGATCACCCGCGAGTTCATGGAGGCTGTCAAACAGGATGCCGACTGGGTGTTGGCCTTTCCGCTGCTGGCCAAGGAAGCCGAGCAGGACGGGGTCGACCTGCGCGACACCACGCAAATCGTCTGGCGCGACTGGCCGACCCAGGAAGGTTTGATCGTCAACGATATCGGGCTGGTCGCCTGCAAGATTTATCGAACCATTCGCGCCCGGCGCTTGTGGGACGTCATCATGGCGTCAACTTATGATTACGCCGAACCGGGATTTATTCTTATCGATGAAGTTAACGATATGAATAATAACTGGTTCTGTGAAAACATTCGCGCCAGTAATCCTTGCGGCGAACAGATGCTCCCCCCCTACGGGTCGTGTCTGCTCGGTTCGGTCAACCTGACTCCCTTTGTCCAAAATCCGTTCACGGAAAAGGCCCGTTTCGACTGGGAAACCTACCGGAAGGTCGTCGCCATCTTCACCCGGATGCTCGATAACGTGGTGGAAATCAACGGCCTGCCGCTGGAGCCGCAACGTCGGGAAATCCTCGACAAGCGTCGGCACGGTATGGGGTATTTGGGTCTCGGTTCCACGCTGACCATGCTCCGGATGGAATACGGCGCGCCGGAATCGCTGGTGTTCACCGAGGAGGTGACACGGGAAATGGCGTTGACCGGTTGGCGCGTCGCGCTGGATCTGGCGCGCGAAAAGGGACCGGCGCCCATCCTAGAACGGGACTTCACCGTAACCGCCGAGATGCTGGGCAAGCGCCCGGAAATGGTCCGCGACGGGATCAAGGCGGGCGACCGCGTCAAGGGCAAAGTGCTGCATGCTCGCTATAGCCGCTACATGCAAAGGATCGCCGGAGTCGAACCGGAGCTGGTCGAGGAGCTGGCCTGCGTCGGCGCCCGGTTCACGCATCACAGTTCCATCGCGCCCACCGGTACGATCGCCTTGTCGCTGGCCAACAACGCCAGCAACGGTATCGAACCCAGTTTCGCCCATCACTATTTTCGGAACGTCATCCGTCCGGGCAAGAAATCCAAGGAAAAAGTGGATGTGTTTTCCTTCGAGCTGCTGGCCTACCGGCATCTGGTCAACGCCAAAGCTCTGCCTGACTCTGAATCCCCCGAGCAGCGGCTACCAAATTACTTCATCACCGCCGACGCCGTGACCCCGACCCAGCATGTGGATATCCAGGCCGCCGCGCAGAAGTGGATCGATTCCAGCATCTCCAAGACGGCCAACGTGCCCACCGACTTCCCGTATGAGGACTTCAAGAACATCTATTTATATGCCTACGAGCAGGGCTTGAAAGGCTGCACCACCTTCCGCTTCAACCCGGCGGCGTTCCAGGGGGTGCTGGTGAAGGAGCAGGATCTGGCGAATACTCGCTATCGGTTCGTGCTGGAGGATGGTTCGGAAATCGAGGTCAGGGGGAACGAAGAGGTCGAGTACGACGGGGAGATTCACACGGCGGCGAATCTGTTCGATGCGATCAAGGAGGGGTACTACGGGAAATTCTAGGCTTCAAAA
>DAIRDI010000268.1:0-4658 GCA_036796235.1 Candidatus Competibacteraceae bacterium
ATTCATACGAATCAATTATTCGTAATAGTAGCGCCGAGCACATCGACCTCATTTCAACTCTCAAATCGAGGAAAACCCTATGTCCCTGCCGCGCATCCTGTTGTTTCTGGCCGCCGTCCTGACACCGCTCGCCACCCTCGGCGCGGCGGACACCCTGGTGTTTACCGCCAACGGCGAAGAGCACGCGCGCAAGGGCACGCAATCGCAGGATGGTTAGGCCATCACCTTTCAGCAGGTCTACGTCACGCTCGACGCGGTGACCGCCTACCAGACGAATCCACCCTACGACACCAGCCAGGGCTAGTGTTTCAACCGAGCTGGATTGAAGGGTAGGGTGGATCAGCGTAGCGCATCCACCTTGCTGGTTTGTTGGTGGATGCGGCGCAAGCGCCTTATCCACCACCCTACATCAATCCAGGGTGAGGTAATCAGTGGCATTCAGTTCCAGCTCGTACCCATGCACACTGGCCTGCCGATAATCTATAATAGTGATATGTCTACATTGCTAACTTGTTATAGGTGACCCCATGTCCACGTCCCCTCCTTCCGCGCTTGAGAGCGTCCGGCGCTATCGGGAGCGCATGAAGGCGCAAGGGTTCCGGCAACTGAATCTCTGGGTTCCCGACACCCGCTCGCCCCGGTTCGCCGAGGAATGCCGGCGC
This sequence comes from Candidatus Competibacteraceae bacterium, assembly GCA_036796235.1. Lineage (GTDB taxonomy): Bacteria > Pseudomonadota > Gammaproteobacteria > Competibacterales > Competibacteraceae > REEE01. Next base: position 663 of record DAIRDI010000268.1, read on the forward strand.
CAGTCGCGGCTGGCCGCCCGGCACGACCGCGCCGACGCCGACGCCGTGATGGATTTGTTGGAAGCAGCGGCCAGCGACCTCGAGGGGTGGGAACCATGAGACGGGGGGACCTGGTGACCATCACCTTGCAAGGCGATTTCGGCAAGCCGCGCCCGGCGCTGGTGGTGCAGTCCGACCTGTTCAACGCCGACCACGCCACGGTCTCGGTGTTGCCGATCACCAGCGCGATCATCGGCGCCCCGGTGTTTCGCATTACCCTGGAACCGTCCGCGGCCAACGGCTTGCGCAAGGTATCGTAAATCATGGTGGACAAAATCATCTCCATGAAACGCGAGAAGATCGGGGCCGCGTTCGGGCGCCTGGACGATGAGACGCTGCTGCGCGTCAATCGCGCCATGGCCGTTTGGTTGGGCGTGGCCTAACGCGGCGGCATCCTGGGGTACTTGACGCCTTGGCGGCCCTGGCCGAGAACGGCAAGGTGGAGGCGGATTTGGCGACCCTGGCGGCGCGGCTGACGGCCGCCGACTACGCGCGACGGCCACGGTGATTTCATCACGATCCCCGTCGTGGAACGCGCCGATGGGGAGCGGCATTGCCATTCCATCGATCGCTAACCCGCCGTTACCCATAACCCGGCTGCCGCCAGCCCCAGCAAGACAGCCACCACGATCATCATCCACCGCATTTGCCGCTCGTGAGCTTCCCGCAGCACGATTTTCCCCAGCAGGGCGCCGCCGTCGGGCTGAAGCGCGACCAACGAACTGCCCGGCTTCAGATCCTGACAATACCACTCCACGGTCACCTCCCGGTCCGGCGGGCGACTCCAGCGGAACGAGGGATTGATCAGCACATGTAGGGGTTCGGTCGCCGAATGACCGCCCCTCAGTAATTGGACCGCCATCAGAGCGCCCAAACCAGTGGCTCGTCCGACCGGTTTCAGCCGCGCGCTCGACGGCGTGCTTTGCCGCAACACCCGGTCGGCTTCATTCAATCCTCGCGTCACCCACCGATCCAGATACCAGATCAAACCACCCATCAGCGCCACTGTCGGCAACATCACCAGACCCGCGACGGCGAGCGCCAGCAAATTAAGCAAATTCTGGCTGGTCATGGCGGTAATCATCAGAAACACCAGCAAACCGGCCATGGTCAGGAAAAACAGCAACCCCAGCAGGCGCAAGCGCCGCCGGTGGACGGCGCTCAGCTTTTGCAGGCTGGGATGCAGGGGTTGCGTTTTGGGAACATCAATCGTCATGGAGATGGATTCGCCTCTCTCAGAGTTTTTGCCCGACGAAAACCGTCAGCGGATACTGGCCATCACCCAGCAGATACTTGTCGTAGAGGCCATCCAGGGTCATTTTCCGCATGGCGAGTCCGGCATCGTCGAACGCCTGATCCCATGTCGCCTGGGGGAACAGACCGAGTATTTGGCGATCCGAGTGGAGGGTCAACTCCCCCTGACGCCGAATCAAATACACCAACGTGGCCTCGTAGGTATTGGGACGAAACGGGTTGATGTAATTGTTCTCGAATAGGGTCACGTGTATGCCGTTCTTTTCGCCGGTGTAAGCAAAATTATTATTTTGAAAGGTTTCTTCCGGTTTCCCCACCACCAGCAAAACGCCGCCGGTCTCGAGATGCGCCGCCGCGGTCTGAATGGCCCGCCGCAGGTCGTCCAGCGAGGCCATGTAGTCGATGCTGTCGGGAATGGCCACGACGTCGAATCGCCGGTTCAACCGCAGCGTTCGCATGTCGCCTTCCAGGTACTCAATCTCGGGATGCGTGGCTCGCGCTTTGTTCAGCATGCCCAGGCTAAGGTCCACGCCGGTGACGGTGAAATGTCGTTTGAACACCCGATCATGGCCGCCCGCGCCGCTTCCCAGATGCAGTAACGTGCGCGGTGGTTCCGGCGCGGACTTCTGGATGAGATCGACATACAGCGCGACCTCTTCTTCATAGTCCGCCGGATCCGCCAGCCAGTCTTCGGTCCAGGCGAGTTCGTTGTAAGCTATCCAGGTCGAGGCCAAGTCTACCCCCATGGCGATCCCGGCGGAGCCGAGGTCAACGGCGCGGGGCGGATTCGCGGCCCGCAACCGGTGACGCCCCAATGGCTATCGACCGGTTGCCGGCGTCGCTGCTCCAAACCCCAGCCGAGCGCCCGAGCGAAATTCATCGAGCAAGGCGGCAGTCTCCTCGGTGCGCAGCATCCCGATATGAGTCCGCGATTTCAGGAAAACATCGTCACGACCGCCTGCCGGTTCAGTTTACCGGCGCCGGTGAGCGGCAATTCGGCCGCCGGCCGGATGTGTTTGGGAACCTTGTAATCGGCCAAACAGCCCCGGCAAAACGCCTTGAGTTCCTCTTCCGCGGCGCTCCGGCCGGCGTGCAACACCACCAGCGCGACCGGCGCCTGTCCCCACTTCGGATCGGGCACGCCGGCGCAAATCGCCCCGGCGACGGCGGGATGTTTCATCAGCGCCTGTTCGATCTCCTCCGGGGAGATGTTTTCTCCCCCCGAGATGAACATGTTGTCGGCCCGTCCCTGGATGAACACCAACCCATCTCGATCCCGCACGGCCAGGTCGCCCGTGTAAATCCAGCCGTCCCGGTCGATGACCTTTGCGGTCCGCGCCGGATCGTCGAGATAACCGTCGAAATTATGCGGGCTGCGCAGGCACAGCACGCCGGTTTCCCCAGGCGCGACTTCGCGTCCGGATTCTGGATCGACGATTTTGGCGTCGCAATGAAACATGGACGTGCCGATGCTCGCCGAATTCGCCAGCAGCTCGTCCAGGGACTCGGAGCGGGGGATATAGGCGAAATTGGAGGGGCCGGCCTCGGTCATCCCATAGGTCTGACTGATGGGTATGCCTTTCGCCAGGAAGGTTTGCATCACCGCCGGCGAGCACGGCGCGGCGGCGGTGGTGATCGCCTTCAACCGGGAAAAATCGGTTTCTCCAAATTTCGGATGGGCGATCAGGAATTGCAGCATGGCTTCCACCGCGCCAAAGTTCTCGACGCGCCCCTCGTGGATCAGTTCGAGGATCAGACCGGGGTTGAATTCGCGCAGCAGGACGCTGGTGATGCCGGCATGGAACAGCGGCGTGAAGGTGTTCCAGCCGCCGATGTGAAAGAACGGGAAGGTGATGAGGACCTTTTGGTACGACCCCGCGAGGCCGCTGGCGAGGATGTCGAACGAGTTCCAGACCATCTGCCGATACGACACGATGCAGATTTTCGGCACGGCGGTCGTGCCGCCGGTGTGGACGTACAGGCAGCGGTCGTTCAGCGCCAGCGGCACGTTCACCGCGCGGGGCGCGGTGTTCAGGATGACGTTTTCAAAGCGGTTTTGGTCGTCATCGAGATCGATCACCGCTTGCGCCGCGGCGGGAACCGACAGGGTGGCGACCAGTTCGGCGAAGGCCTGTTCGTGAACGATGACGCGGGGCTGGAGCCGCGCCAGCAGGTCGTCCAGTTCCGGCTTTTTCAAGCGCTGGCTCAGCGGGGCCAGAATGATCCCCAGTTTGCCGCAGGCCAGATACAGGTCGATGGCTTCGATCCGGTTGCGACAGATCAGCGCGACGACCTCGCCTTTGCGCAAGCCCAACACGTCGGCCAGGTAGGTCCCCACCCGGTTGGCCCGGTCGTCCAGGTCCTGAAAGGTGTAGGTTTTTTGGGTGAACGAGTCATAGAGGGCGGTCCGCTGGGGGGTCAGGGCCGCGCGGCGGCCCGCCCAGTCGCCCACCCAGTTCATGGGCAGTTCGTCGTAATGGGCAATGAATCCCATGGGAATCTCCTTCGGTCGAGGTTTCGCAAGGTGTTTTTGATCGCGGGCCGGTTACGTGGGGCACGGTTCCCGCTGCCTTTGGGGATCAGGGATGTTCTGCGGCGCGGCTGCTTAACGCCCCCGGATCGACCGGGCGGGCGCCGCCGCGACGAGTTACAGTCGCCGCAAGATTCGACAGGGATTGCCGGCGGCGACGACGTTCGCCGGCA
>DAIRDI010000269.1:0-4606 GCA_036796235.1 Candidatus Competibacteraceae bacterium
CAACATCGGTGGCAACAAATATCGCCTGGTCGTCGAAATGCAATATCGGGCGGGGATCGCATGGGTGAAATTTATTGGCACTCATGCGCAATACGACAAAATCAACGTGGAGAGCGTCAATGAATATTAAGCCGATTCGCAATGATGACGACTTGCGAGCCGCATTCCAGCGCCTTGAAGCCATCTTTCAAGCTGAAGAGGGTACGCCGGAAGCGGACGAAAGGGAAATATGGGTCGCGTTGATCGAAGTCTATGAAAATCAACATTATCCCATTGGTCCAGCCGATCCCGTGGAAGCTATTAAATTTCGCATGGAACAACAGGGACTCACGACGCGCGACCTTGAAAATTATATCGGTTCCAGCGGTCGGGTCTCCGAAGTATTGAACCGCAAAAGACCCTTGAGCTTGCGCATGGTGAAGCGTCTGCACGATGGCCTCCACATTCCCTATGAGAGCCTTTTGAGCAAGGTCGCATGATTCGAACCCCGACGGCGGAATTTCTTCCTGTAAATTTTCCAGTGATACCTTTGTCAGGCAACTACAACTTGTAGTGTTGGCCATATCTGAGCCTACTAAAGTAAGCGACCACCCCAATTTATCACTGGAAAATTTACAGGAAGCCGGAATTTGCAGTCGATGGTAAAAAATGCGTTTTGCTGACGCCACAACTTGCTGGCATACCGATTAAGGAATTGGGCGAGCCGGTCGGAGATTTGGCGCGGCATCGAAGCGATATTATCGCGGCGCTTGATTTGTTGATGACGGGTTTCTAGTTCGGTGGCGTCGAGAAAGATGCGCAGGGCGCTGTCAAGCGCCCCGGCTCATGTTCATCGGCAGATCCCGGCTGGAAGCGCTCACCCCGACAACCGGTTTTGACTCCAGTCGTCGAGGCGGGAGGTGGTTTGAGCAACTTAACCACTAGCCTGGTGTATTGACGGGCGAGATGGTATAGCACCGGTCGGCCCCTTGTCTTACTTCTTTCACCTGCCCGAGGCCACAACTGGCTTCACCATCGGGGCCCATGGGGGGTACACAACGATCTGTGTTGCCTTGGGCATCTCGCTTGTACCAAGCTGGATTTGGGCATCCCGCGTCCGGTTGTACGCGAACCCGACAGCGCGCCTTATTCGCTGGGCTACCCTGCGTTTGCAGGGTACCGCTCGAACATTTGAACCACTGCGCGTGAGCGGTCTCAACGGGCAACGCCATCAGCCCAGTGGCCAATACCAAACCCGCGAATGCCGTGCCGGTACCGGCGATGGCGCTATTGATCAAGGTGCGTAAGTTTTTCATGATTAAAAACTCCTCAAAGTTAGTGATGGATTTTTGAGTTCCGGATTTCACCGGGAACGATTCCAGTGTCGGCTAAACGAGGAGCGGACGGTATCCCGCGATCAGGGGAAAATGCGCTGCGGCCCTCCCTCAAACAGGGGAGGTTTCAGGCGGACGGTTGGGAGGCCGGCGCAGCCAGCGGCAACCACAACCGCACGCGCACGCCGTCGGAGCCGTTATCGAGGGTCAGTTCGCCGCCCACCGCGCGGGCGCGCTGGCGCATGTTATCGAGGCCGCGCCCCGCTGGGCCGCCGAAACCGAAGCCGCGACCGTCGTCGGCGACTTCGATGAAGGCGCGCGATCCGGCGACCCCGGTACGCACGGTCAGGGTTCGGGCGCGGGCGTGCTTGAGCGCGTTGGTGATCGCCTCCTGCAAGATGCGCAACACCTGCAACACCTTGCTCGGACCAAAGTCCGCCAACGACGGCACATCGTCGACCCGCCACACCAGTTGGAGCCCACTACCGGCCAACTGACTCTCCAGCCGAGCGCGAAACATGCCGAGCACCAGGGTGAGATCGCCTTCGACGGGATCCAGCGAGTCGATCATCAACCGTAGATCGTTCAACGCCGCGCGCAGCGCCTCCGCGATGGTCTCGGGCTTGGCCGCGCCGCTTTCCGCCAGCGCCAGGGTCGAGATCAAGTGTCCGCCCATGCCGTCGTGCATGTCGCGCATGATGCGCCGGCGCTCCTCATCCAGCACCCGCTGGCGCTCCAGTTCCCGCAACCGCTGATAGTTTTGCTCCAACTCGGCGGATTTTTCCCGAACCCGTTGTTCCAAGTCGCGATTGAGGGCTTCCGCTTCGTTGCGAGCCCGCACGAAATCGCGCAGCAGCAACCAGCCAAAACCGAGAATCGGCGCCGGCGCCGCATACTGGATCAGCAGGCCCTCGCCGCGCTGCGCGATGATTCCCGCGATGGCCAGCCAGTCGCGCAGTGCGAACACCATGATGCACAGACCGCTGGTGACCAACAGCAGATCGACGCCGCCGCGCCGAGTCCAATAGGCCCACAGGATCAAATAACTGGGATACAACCCCAGTAACAACAGGCTGGCGTCCCACCCGAAAATAGCCAACTCGTAGAACCACGGCGCCGGGACGAGCAACAGCGCCAGGACGCCGATCCCGCCGTAAGCCACCAGGGCGCGTTCCACCGCAGGACGATGAATTCCCAAATAGCGATGGATGAAAATGATCAGACAGATCGTGAACCCGCCCAACGTACCGAAGTTGATCAGCGCATCCCACCAACGAGTCGGCACGGGAATGTTCACTACGAACAGATTGCCGGTGTGGAGACCCCAGTTCAGGGCGGCGAGTGCATACCAGCCATACAGCGTGTCGTGACGGCGCAACAGCCAGAGCAGGCCGGTGGCCAGACTCGTGAACAGCAGCGCGCTGGTAACCAGCTTGGTCAGGGAGTTGCGGAAGAAGTAATCGCGTTCGAACGCTGGGCGCAACTCGCTGGCTGGCCCCAGATGCAGGCGGCCCAGCCAGCCGTTCCGCGGGGGATCGGTGTGCAGGCGGATTTGCAACAGGTTGTCGCCGGGCCGCAGCAGGCCGCTGGGAATGGAAAAATACAGCGGTTGATGCCACAAGCGCTTCGCCGGTTCGGCAAACACCCCACCCTGGCCCAGCAACTCACCGTTCAGATAAACGGCGGCGTTCATGTTGACATTGGGCAGGTAAATACCCCACAGCCGATTGGGCGGCACGTTCAGCTCCAACTCGGCGGTGTACCAGGCCAGCGCGGCGGCGGGAGTCTCCCTGGCCCAATCGTGCGGCAGCGCGACGGGAACTCCACGATCCGGGGGTGGCGGTTCCTGGGCGTCGTCCAGCACCAGCCGCGCCGTATCGACCGTCAACTGCGCCTCCGGCAACCAGTTGGCGTAACTGTGGTTAAAGCCCAGCCAGCCGAGCCACAGCGGCGCGCCGAGCGCGAACAGCCAGCCGGCCAGCGTGGTCAGCGACGGGCTAACGCGCATGGCGATGCGTCCGGCTACTCGTCGAACTGAATCAAACCGAGTTGCAGGGCCTCGTAGACCGCCTCGCCCCGCGACCGCACCGCCAGCTTGCGGTAAATCTGTTTGATATGGGTGGTCACGGTATGCACGGACAGATTCAACAGACCGGCGATCTCGCCATAACTGAACCCCTTGGCCACCAGGCGCAGCACCTGCAACTCGCGTTCGGTGATTCCTGTCGCTGGGGCGGAGGCGATGGCGGCAACGGGCGGTTTCACGGCTGCTGGTGGGGTGGGGGTCCCGCCGGGTTGAAACCGCTTGAGCAGGTAGCGGGCGATCGAGGCGCTGATCGGCGAACCGCCGCCGAGTAGCTGCATGATCGACTGTCCGATGTAGTCGGCGCCGCCGTCCTTGAGCAGATAACCCGCCGCGCCCGCCTCGATGGCGCGGATGACGTGTTCCTCATCGCCGAACACGGTGATGACCATGATTTCGGTGGCGGGATGCTGGCGGTGGGTCTCGCGAATCAGTTCGAGGCCGTTGCCGTCCGGCAAATCCAGATCGGTCAGCAGCACGTCGGGCGGCTGCCGGCGCAACCAGTCGCGCGCGGCGGCGCAATCGCCGACGGCGGCCAGCAAACAGAGTTGCGGGTGGCCAGCGATCACGCGCGCCAGGCACTCGCGGGTGGCGTCCTGATCCTCGACCAACAGTACGCTGTGCTCGGTCATGACTCTCCTCCGCGCCGGGCGAGTTAGCGGCGAATCCGCTCCGGACAGACGCCCTCGATCGCCCGGCGGTAGACGTGAACCTGATAATGCAGCCGTCCGGTCGGTTCGTGATACCAGCGCACCACCAGCGGCGGGCAGCGCGCGCAACCCGATTGCGGGCGGTTGATGATCTCCGCGCCGCCGAAGCGAGTGGTGGGACCGAGCGCCAGTTCGGCGGAATCGAAAAGCCACCCTCGCGCGCCGCAGGCCGGCGGCGGCTGGCTCACGTCGTACCGATTCTCGCCCTTGTCACCCACCGCCAGCGTCGACCGGTGCTCGAACAGGAGCAGATCGGGCACGCTGTTGGGGGCGACGACGCCGCTGAGCCGACGCGCCGGCGTCAGGGTTTTGGGCAGGCGGTAGGGCAAAGGCTGACTGGCGCCGTCGGCGGCGATCACCTGGAACCGCACCTGCTCGCCCTTGCCCAGATCGGCGACCCGCAGGGTGATTTGTTCCGGGCTCCAGCGTTCGATGGGAAAAGCGTATTTGAACCCCCCGAAATCGGCGATGACCTCGCAGCGGGGACAGGATGCGCCGAA
>DAIRDI010000270.1:0-4593 GCA_036796235.1 Candidatus Competibacteraceae bacterium
CCGGTCTGGGAATGATAAACGATCAACAGATGTCGGGCGGCGCTCATCAAACTTTATCGTAAAACCTTAACTTGCCGCGCCGGGAGATTTTCGCTATGGTTGCGTGTCTTGTTGAAAGACCAAAACACATTGACCTGCGAGAGAGTATGTCGAAAGAAGACCATATCGAAATGGAAGGCACCGTGATCGACACCCTGCCCAACACCATGTTCAGGGTGCGACTGGAAAACGGCCACGTCGTCACGGCGCATATCTCCGGCCGGATGCGCAAGCATTACATCCGCATCCTGACCGGCGACAAGGTGAAAGTAGAACTCACGCCCTACGATCTGAGCAAGGGCCGCATCACCTATCGCGGCCGCTGACCCCGCAAATCCTCCGCGCCCGCCCTCAGGGCACGGCTTCCTCCTCGGCGATTTCCACCTGTAGATCGTCATCGCGCACGGTGACGGCCACGTGTCCGCCATTCATCAACCGCCCGAATAGCAGTTCCTCGGCCAACCGGCGCTTGATGCTATCCTGGATGACCCGGGCCATCGGTCGCGCGCCCATCTTGGGATCGTAGCCGCGCAAGGCCAACCAGTTCCGTCCCTCGTCGTCCACTTCCAGGGTGACTTTCTTCGATTCCAACTGGGCTTCCAGTTCGATCAGGAACTTGTCCACCACCTGCGCGATGGTGACCGGCGTCAGCGCCTTGAACTGGACGATGGTGTCCAGGCGATTGCGGAACTCCGGCGAAAACAGCCGCTTGATGGCTTCCAGGCCATCGGTGCTGTGATCCTGGCTGGTGAATCCGATGGACGGCCGGTCCATCAGTTCGGCGCCGGCGTTGGTGGTCATCACCAGAATGACGTTGCGAAAATCGGCCTTGCGGCCGTTGTTGTCGGTCAACGTGCCGTGATCCATCACTTGCAACAACAGGTTGAACACGTCCGGATGGGATTTCTCGATCTCGTCCAGCAACAGGACCGAGTGCGGATGCTTGAGGATGGCGTCGGTCAGCAATCCGCCCTGATCGAAGCCCACGTAACCCGGCGGGGCGCCGATCAGCCGCGACACCGTGTGCCGCTCCATGTACTCGGACATATCGAAACGGATCAGTTCGATGCCCATGATCTTGGCCAGTTGCCGAGTGACTTCGGTCTTGCCCACGCCGGTCGGACCGGCGAACAGGAAGTTGCCGATCGGTTTCTGCTCGTTGCCCAAGCCGGCGCGGGCCATCTTGATGGCGTTGGCCAGCGTTTCGATGGCTTGGTCCTGACCGAACACCACCAGTTTCAGATCCCGCTCCAGACTGCGCAGGACATCCTTGTCCGACGATGAGACCGTCTTGGGCGGAATGCGGGCCATCTTGGCGATGATCGTCTCGACATCGGTGACGTTGATCACCTTCTTGCGCTTGGCGACCGGCAACAACCGCTGGCTGGCGCCCGCTTCGTCGATCACGTCGATGGCCTTATCCGGGAGGTGGCGGTCGTTAATATAACGGGATGCCAGCTCCACCGCCGCACGCAGCGCCTTGTCGGCATACTTCACATCATGATGTTCCTCGAAGCGGGTCTTCAGGCCGCGGAGGATCAGGTAGGTTTCCTCGACGGACGGCTCGACCACGTCGATCTTCTGGAAGCGCCGCGCCAGGGCTCGGTCCTTCTCGAAAATGCCGCGATACTCTTGATAAGTCGTCGAGCCGATGCATTTCATGTCGCCCGAGGCCAGCATCGGCTTGATCAGGTTCGAGGCGTCCATCACCCCGCCGGACGCCGCGCCCGCGCCGATGATGGTGTGGATCTCGTCGATGAACAGAATGGCGTGGCGTTCCTTGCGCAACTGGGCCAGCACCGCCTTCAGGCGCTTCTCGAAATCGCCGCGATACTTGGTGCCCGCCACCACCGCGCCCAAATCCAGGGCGTAAATCACGGCGTTCTGCAACACCTCCGGCACCTCGCCATCCACGATCATCTTGGCCAGACCCTCGGCGATGGCGGTCTTACCGACCCCGGCCTCGCCGACGAACAGGGGATTGTTCTTGCGCCGCCGACAGAGAATCTGGATGGTGCGCTCGATTTCCTCGCGGCGGCCGATCAGCGGATCGATGCGCCCCTGCCGAGCCAGTTCGTTGAGATTGCTGGCGAAGTTCTCCAGCGGTTTGGCGTTCTGGGGCTCGGCGCTCTCCTCGTTCTGAGGAGCCGCCGGTTCCTGTTCGTCGGCTGCTTTGGAAATCCCGTGCGAGATGTAATTCACCACATCCAGACGGCTGATCTCCTGATGCTTGAGAAAAAATACCGCTTGGGATTCCTGCTCGCCGAAAATGGCGACCAGCACGTTAGCTCCGGTGACTTCCCGGTTGCCGGAAGACTGCACGTGCAGCACCGCCCGCTGCAACACCCGCTGAAACCCCAGAGTCGGCTGCGTTTCACGCGGGTCATCCAACCCCAGGATCGGAGTGTGCTCGCGAATGAACACTTGCAGATCGCGTTTTAACTTGTCCAGTTGGGCGCCGCAGGCGCGCAATACCTCCCCCGCCGCTGGATTGTCCAACAAGGCCAGCAGCAGATGCTCCACGGTCATGAACTCGTGGCGCCGATCCCGCGCCTCGCGGAAAGCAAGATTGATCGAAAACTCCAGATCCTTGCTCAACATAATCAACACCTCGAATCGCGCTGAATGGTTTTGAAAATCAGGCTTCTTCCATGGCGCACAACAACGGGTGCTGGTGCCGACGGGAAAACTCGTTCACCTGCGCCACCTTGGTTTCCGCAATCTCGTGGGTATAAACCCCGCATATCCCTCGACCACGGGTGTGGACGTGCAACATGATCTGCGTGGCTTTTTCCCGGCCCATCCCGAAAAAGTGTTCCAGAACCCGCACCACAAACTCCATGGGAGTATAGTCATCATTTAGCAGAATCACCTTGTACATCGGCGGCTGCTTGAGTTCCGGCTTGGCCGGTTCCACCACGAGACCGCGGTCCTGATCGGAAGACGATGAATATTCCTGGCTCATGATTCTGCGTGCTTAATGAAAAGGATAGCTACCAATCATCCGAAGGCGACACGGCAAGGTACGCCTTTCGGTTCGCCGCCATGGGCTGACATTTAGATGATACGCGGTTGACAAGTTTCCTCAAGAGCCAACGACCCACAAAAAAACCGGTCGCCCGTCGTCGGCTCCTTGCCTCCCGCTCGGGCGGCAACCGGTATGAGGCAAGCCATCGCCCGTCCGCCGCCACGTAAGGGTTCGCTCGAGCAGTCATCCACGCCCGCTGCCTGGCAACGGCCCGCTTCCCGGCAAGACGTTGGCCATGAGCGCAACGACGGGAATCCACATAAGCTCCGCCTTCCAAGCGCGCATGGCCAAGTTGCCTCGTAACCATCCGTCCGCTTGAACCCGTTCGTCATCTGTTGGTAGCCTTACCCGGTATTACTTGGAGGCGTCTATGGAATTTTGTTCTGTTACCAGTAGAGGTCAGGTGACGATTCCAAAATCGGTGCGGCAGCGGCTTGGCATTCGGCAGGGCAGCAAGATCGAGTTTGCGCTGGTCGGGGATCACGTCGAAATGCTGGTTAAAAGCACCCCGCAAGAGGCACCCACCGGTGGTTTCGGGATGCTCAAAAGCAAACGGCCCGCTGTCCCGACGGATTTTGACCCGGCCGGCCTGTTGTAGCCATGATTGGCCTGGATACCAACGTCCTGGCTCGCTACTACATCCAAGTAGTGCTGCAAGCGCTCGCTCACCACGCCGCCGGACTCGACTTGGCGGACGCCCTGCACCACGCCAGCTAGCGGGATTGCGACAGCATAGCTTCTTTCGACGACCACAAATTCGCCCGTCGGGTCAGGCGGATGGGTTTGCTGCCGACGGTGCTGATACCCTCCTAAGCAGGTGCAAAGCTTCCTGACATCCCGTGACTGATCCTGTCCCCAACCGCAACGATGGATAAGATTTCCACCTATTGTGGACGGCTCGCCGCACCCTGCGCCTGTTGGATAAAAGAACCGGGCTTGTGGCTATTGTCGACAGAAATCGAATAGAAAAAACGGCGCCCGGTTTCCCGAGCGCCGTTATCTTTTCAACGCGGACCGAAGCCGTTCAATCCATCGCTTCATACAGCGGCAGGGTCAGGAACTCCGGATACTCCGGCGACAGGCTCATTTTCTCGAAGATGCCGGCGGCCTGATCGTAGGTCGCGGTCGCCTCGCCCTGAGCGGTGACGGTCGCCTTGACCTTGGCCAGCTCCTCGGGAATCAGCGCCCGCACCATCTCGGCGGTCACCTTGCGCCCGTCGTCCAACACCCCCTTGGAACTCACCACCCACTGCCAGACCTGCGAGCGGGAGATTTCAGCGGTGGCGGCGTCTTCCATCAGGTTGTGGATCGGCACGCAGCCGTTGCCGGCCAGCCAGGAACCGAGATAGTGAATGCCGACGTTGATATTGTTGCGTAGACCCACCTCGGTGATCGGTTGCTCGGGGACAAAGTTGAGGAAATCCTTGGCGGCAAACACCTCATCGCGCTGCTTTTCCCACTGGTTCGGCCGGTCGCCCAGCACCTTGACGAATTCCTCATGGGCGATGGGCACCAGGCCGGGATGC
>DAIRDI010000271.1:0-4570 GCA_036796235.1 Candidatus Competibacteraceae bacterium
CGAACCCACACCATCAGCTTGGGAAGCTGAGGTTCTACCATTGAACTACACCCGCGAAACCCCGCGTAACTCTGAGTGATTCAGGCTGGCGGGATCAGGATTTTAGCGATAAAGTACGCTGGCTGCAAGTTAGGTTCGGAAGCGGTGAGGGGTTCCAAAACCCAATCATTCGGGAATACGAAAATCTTCCATGTTCGCGCCGTTGTCGAGTTCCTGCCTCAACCAGCCTGGCTTTTTGCCGTGGCCCGTCCAAGTCTGATTGTAGTCATGGGGATTGCGGTACTTCGGTTTGCCGGAAGATCTCCGCTTGCGACTGGAATAGCTCAAAATCTGTTCCGGCGTCATATCGACTAAAGCAGCCATGTCGAAATACCGTTCGCGAATGGCATGGATCTCATCGATCTTCTTTTCTTCGATGGAGTTTTCGGCTTTATCGATGAGCGCCCTGAGTTGCTCGATGGAAGAGGAACTGATGAAGTCTTCGAGGGTGTTGGCCATGGTCATTTTTTACCGTTGTTAATGTTTTTACCCAAAGTCCAGGATTAGGACCTGCTGCATTTAATTGTAAGTCATTTCTTTATGTCCGCGCAAACCCTTTCAATAATCCCCTTGTAAACTACTGGCTATGTCTGCTTTCGATGATTTGAGCACGGGTGTTGGCATTCCATGGCGAATCCGGAGCTTTGTCCGCCGCGAGGGTCGAACAACTCGCGCCCAACAGCGGGCGTTGGTGGAGTGGTGGGGGGAGTTCGGTGTTGAAGTCGGTGACTCTCTGTTGGAACCCGAGAGATTATTTGGCCGACAGGCGCCACTGATTCTGGAGATCGGTTTTGGCGATGGGGAGTCGCTGGCGACGATGGCAATGGCCAATCCGGAACTCAATTATCTGGGGATTGAGGTCCACCGTCCTGGTGTCGGGCACCTGCTTCTGCGGCTCGCGATGCTGGGATTAACCAATGTTCGGATCATGCGCGCCGATGCCGTCGAAGTGCTGGAGCGGCAACTTCCGGATCAGTGTCTGGACCATGTCCAGATTTTCTTTCCCGATCCGTGGCCCAAGACTCGGCATCACAAGCGCCGACTCATTCAACCGTCGTTTGTGGCGCTGCTGACGCGCAAGCTAAAGCCCGGCGGGCAATTGCATGTCGCCACCGACTGCGAACAGTATGCCCGAGCTATTCTGGATCTGCTCGATCATAGTTCCGAGCTGACAAATGGGGCAATCGGGCAGCGCTTTGCGCTAGACCCGGCCCACCGGCCACCGACCAAATTCGAACGACGTGGCCGTCGTCTGGGGCACGGCGTGTGGGATTTACTGTTTGTGAAAGCCGAACATGGTGGATGATAGCCTGAAAACCCTCGTTTGATCCGCGCGGTTAACTCTATGACAGACCAAGGATTTTTGGCATACTCTTCATGCGTTTCTGGAAACTTCAATCAAACTAAATTTGAGGATACGAGACCTCCTCGAGAGTTAGGGTTTAAGAGTCTTAAAAAACATTAACTTAGTTAAGAGATCTGGGTATGCTGGCGCGGCCAGCATTGCCCGGCGCGCGATTTTTACTCTCGACGCTGGCGCTTTACCGATTTTTTACCCAAAATGATATGGGGCGTTACGTTGCTCAGCATAAACCGGCTTGGGAAACCGCAAGCACGGTCAGGATGGTTCTGAGTAGACCCACAACCCGGCATTCAAGACAGCGATAGGAGTTGAACGCATGTGTTCGAGGGCATTTTGCAATCTGTTTCGCCGTGGATGGCCGCAACTCTGGCTGTCGGGTTTGGTGTTGTGGATGGCGGCCGGGTCCGTGCTGGCCCAGGAAGGATGGAGGGTGAATGCTCCGCCGGAGATTGTCGCGCGGGCCGCCATGTTGATGAATCCGGTCACGGGCGAGGTCATGTACGCCAAAGAACCGCATCTGCGTCTGCCGCCGGCCAGCACTACCAAAGTGTTGACCGCCGTGGTGGCGTTGGAACGCCTGCACCCCTACAGTCGGGTGCGGGTCAGTCCCGGGGCGGCTAGCACTGTTCCGAGCCGGATCGGACTGCGGGCCGGCGAGGTCGCTTCGACCCAGGATCTGCTTTATGGCTTGATGCTGAAATCGGGCAATGACGCCGCCGAGACCCTGGCCGAGGCGGCGGGAGGGTCGGTTGATGGGTTTTCCGGGCTGATGAACGCCAGAGCCTGGCAGATTGGGGCGCGTAACAGCCATTTCGTCAATCCGCACGGTCTGCCCGACGATACGCACTACTCCACCGCCTACGATCTGGCGCTGATTTTCCGCCACGCCATGCGCTACTCCCTGTTTGCGGATATCGTGCGCACCCGTAACGCGACCTTGCGGATCGAATCGAGGCATGGTCCCTATGGTGATTGGCGAGTGGTGCCGGTGCGGAGCACTAACCGGCTGCTCGGATCCTATGAGGGCGCGCGCGGCGGCAAGACCGGTTACACGCGGAAAGCCCGTCGTTGCTTTGTCGGCGAGGTGGAGCGCGGCGGCATCCGGTTGATCGTGGTGGTTCTTAACAGCCCCACGAGCGAAACGTTGTGGCGGGATACGCAAAATCTGCTTGACTACGGATTCTCGCGCTTTGGATTAGCCCCACCTCCCGCGCAACCGGAACCCACGCCGGTTATGGTGCGATATGCTCCCGCGGTGACGCCGAAGGCGGCTCGACCCGCAGTCGCGGCCAACCAGAAATCCGTGACTCGAAAGACGCCCGCTACTCGCTCGGCGGCGGTTCCGGCTCGGTCGAAGGTTGCGGCCAAACCAGCCTCCAACCGAACCGCGGCGCGCGCCAAAACGCAAGCGACTTCCAGAACAATGGCCAAAGCCAACAAACCTAAAGCGCAGGGCAAGACGGCGACGGGCAAGACGGCGACCCAGTCGACCAAGCGACTCTCCGGCAACACGGGCAAGACGGCGACCAACAAGACTATCGCCAAGAAGACTACCGCCAAGCCGGCGCCCACCAAAGTGGCTGCTCGCGCCTCCAGATAATAAAATACGGCCCAGCAAAAAGGCGATTTTCCAATCGCCTTTTTGCTGGGCCGGGGTTTGGAAGACGTTTAGCCGCGCTCGCGCAGCGAGGGTACGTCGCGACGGGTCTGTCCCACGTAAAGCTGGCGCGGCCGACCGATTTTTTGGTCTTTCTCGGTGATCATCTCGATCCAGTGGCTGATCCAGCCGGCGGTGCGGGCGATGGCGAACATCACCGTGAACATTTCGACCGGAATCTTCAGCGCGCTGTAGATGATGCCCGAGTAGAAGTCCACGTTCGGATACAGCTTGCGTTCGATGAAGTATGAATCGCTCAGAGCGATTTCCTCCAGACGCATGGCCAGGTCGAGCCGCGGGTCGTGGCCGTAGCTGTCCAATATCTGATGGCAGATCTCCTTGATAATTTTGGCGCGGGGATCGAAGCTCTTGTAAACCCGGTGGCCGAATCCCATGAGCCGCACGCTGCTGTTCTTGTCCTTGACCTTGGCGATAAAGCCGTCGATGTTCGACACAGCGCCGATCTGGTCCAGCATCCGGAGCACGGCTTCGTTGGCCCCACCGTGCGCCGGACCCCACAGGCAAGCAATACCGGCGGCGATCGCCGCGTAGGGATTGGTGCCGGATGAGCCGGCCAGCCGCACCGTGGAGGTGGAGGCATTCTGCTCGTGGTCGGCGTGTAGCGTAAACAGCACGTCCAGCGCCCGCTCGGCCACTGGGTCCACCTCATAGCGCTTGCCGGGCAGGCTGAACATCATATACAGCAGGTTGCCGGTATAGCTGAGGTCGTCGCGCGGATAAATCGTCGGGTCGCCGATGCTGTGCTTGTAGCAGGCGGCGGCGATGGTCGGCATCTTGGCGATCAACCGCCGCGCGGTGACCATACGGTGCTCGTAATCGTAAATATTGAGTCGGTCGTGGAAGAAGGCCGACAGCGAACTGACCACCGCCGCCATCATCGCCATCGGATGGGCGTCATGATTGAAGCCGTGCAGGAAGCGGCGCAGGTTTTCCCGAATCCGGTTGTGTCGGGCGATGCTGGTCTCGAAAATCTGTTTTTTCTCGGGGTTGGGCAGATCGCCATAGAGCAACAGGTAGCAGACTTCCAGGAAGTTGCACTGTTCGGCCAATTGTTCGATGGGATAGCCGCGATACAGCAGTTCGCCCTTGTCGCCGTCCAGATAGGTGATGGTGCTCTGGCAACTGGCGGTGGACATGAAACCGGGGTCGTAGGTGAAGTAGCCGAACTCCTTGGCCAGTTTGCCGATGTCCACGACGGGGGAGCCGTAGGTGGGCTCCAGCACCGGCATCTGGGCCTCTTTTTGGGTGACATCATCCTTTAAGGTGATCGTTGCCATGCATAACCTCCAAAGTGGGTCGAAAGTCGAAACAGGCTGGAGATCCGCTGTCGCGTTTGGCCGTTACCGCAGCGGTATTCCGGCATGGAGCAGGGTGTTGCGCGCCTTTGCCGAAGCGCTGGTAATGATACCTTAATTCATGGGGGTTTGGCCGTGAAATCCGCATGCTGCTCCGGGGTGGCGGACGGCGCCGCAAAAATAAAGGCATCCAGG
>DAIRDI010000272.1:0-4282 GCA_036796235.1 Candidatus Competibacteraceae bacterium
GCCGCCTTCCAGCGACAGATCGAAGCGGGCGATCTCGCCGCCGCCAGCGCCGTCCGTCAGCCGGCAGAAGGCGCTGGGAATTCCGGCGAAACTTTCGCCGCTGAAGCTGTTGACCGTGAAGATCAGGGTCAACACCGCGGCGGGCACCTGGTTCAGATCGATGGCGATCTGCTCGTTGTCGGCGCCGGATTCGCCGCCGCCAGCGCGATCGTCGCCGCTGTGCTGGATGGAGCCGCAACGGCTTTTCAGTTGTCTGAACCAGACCGTATCCACTAAATTACCGTTGTTATCAAACAGCAGGCAGGACGCGTCCAAATCCACCGCTTCCTGGCGGACGCCGGCGCCAAAGCCCAGGAAACCACGGCTCTGGACTTCTTTCATCCCCCAGCCCAGGCCCATGACGACCCGGCTCAGACCGCGCCCCGCCTCTTTTTCCAGGCTGATGCGCTGTCCTTTTTGCAAATTGATGGTCATGCGGATTGCCTCGCTATGGTAAGGAGAGGGTCAATGATACCTGTGAATCCCACAAAATGAAGAGCGAAACGCGCGCGATCGGCGCGGAAGCATTGAGAAGACTATGTGAGAAGACTATACCAGCAGGCGGCAAGCAAGGACTTAAATCCCCAGAGGCTGAGTAACACGTCTCCAAGAATCTGGAGGTCATCATGCGTCAGATTGCATTGTGGTTGTCGGTCGTTCTGATCGGCGCGGCTCAGGCGGCGGCGCCCGACTCGGGCGTGAAGAAATGGCAGGACGAAAAAGGTGTCTGGCATTACGGCGACACGCGGTCGGTTTCGCCCGACGCCGTCACCAACAGCGCCGCCGAAGCTTACCGGCGTGGGGATTATGGCACGGCTTTCCAGGAATATATGGTTTGGGCCAAGCAGGGCGACCCACGGGCGCAGACCATGATCGGCCTGCTGTATCTGCGCGGTCAGGGGATCAATCAGAGCCAGCGGAACGCCATCGAATGGTTCCGGAAAGCGGCCCTGCAGGGTAATCCCGAAGCCCAGCTCCAACTGGGGCTGCTGTACGCCGCCTATCCGAACGAGGCGCCCAGCGCGCGCGAGGCGGCATTGTGGCTGCGCCAGTCGGCCGAACGCGGTCATATTGAAGCGCAGTATGTGCTGGGCAACCAGTACGCGACCAGCCAGGGCGTGGTGGTGCGGGATGACCGGGAAGCCGTCATCTGGTACCGCAAGGCCGCCGAACAAGGTCATTCCGAGGCCCAGTTCGCTTTGGGGAATCATTATGCCAGCGGGCGCGGGGTATCGCGCAACGACAAGGAATCCGTCGACTGGTACCGCAAGGCCGCGGCACAAGGCCATTCCGGCGCGCAGTTCGCGCTGGGAGCCATGTACGCAGGTGGCCGTGGGATGAGCTTGAACGATCGGGAGGCGTTCGCGTGGTATCGCAAGGCCGCCGAACAGGGACATCCCGAAGCCCAGTACAACCTGGCGGTGCGTTACACGCTCGGCCGCGGCGGACCGCGCAGCGTCAAGGATGCGTTCCTCTGGTACCGCAAAGCCGCCGAACAAGGGTTGGTATTGGCGCAGATCAGTTTGGGGCGGATGTACGCCGAGGGTCAGGGAACCGCTCGCAACGACGCGGAAGCGGTGAAGTGGTATCGACTGGCCGCCGAGCAGAATCTACCGGAGGCGCAGTACTATCTGGGCGTGATGCAGGCTGCCGGCCGCGGGCTACCGCGCGACGAGCGGGCGGCCCTGCAATGGTTCCGGCGCGCGGCCGAACGGGGCCTGCCTCTGGCGCAATTGGAACTGGCCAAGAGTTATCTGAGCGGTCGAGAAGTGTTGTTGGACGAGGCGCGCGGCATCCAGTTGTTAGGGCAGGCCGCCGAGGGCGGCAACGCTGAAGCCCAACTGCGCTTGGCGGAACGCTATCTTGCCGGCAGCGGCGTGCCGCGTGATATCCGGACCGGTCTGGATTGGCTGCGCAAGGCCGCCGAACAAGGAGAGGCTGCGGCGCAGAACCAACTGGGACTCTTCTACCTCAAGGGAGAAGCGGAGGTTCTCGATCGCGACGACCGCCTAGCGGCCCAGTGGTCGCTCCGAGCCGCCGAGCAAGGATATGCTGAAAGCCAACTTCGGATCGCCGGAATGTACGCCGAAGGGGCCGGCGTGCCACGCGACGAGCGGGAGGCGCTGCGCTGGTTCCAGGAAGCCGCGCGACAAGGTAGCGTCGAGGCGGAGTTCAACTTGGGCGTGCTGTACGCGATGGGTCGGGGTGTGCCACGCGATCTCGGTCAGGCCATCATCTGGTATCGCAAAGCCGCCGCGCGCGATCTGCCGCTGGCTCAGTTGAACCTGGGGCTGATGTACGCCGAAGGCAGCGGCGTGTCGCGCGACTTGGCTCAAGCCATCAGTTGGTACCGCAAGGCCGCCGAACGGGAATTGCCTTTGGCTCAGTTGCTGCTAGGACTGGCGTATGCCACCGGCCGCGGCGTGCCGCGCGACGACCGACAGGCGTTCCGCTGGTTGGAGCGGGCCGCCGGCAACGGTCTGCCGCTAGCGCAGTACGGGTTGGGGATGCTGTACAGTAACGGTCGGGGCATCGAGCGGGACTGGGTCAACGCGCATCTGTGGCTGAATCTGGCGGTGTCTGGCGGGTATGTGAGAGCGACGCAGCCGCTGGATCAGGTCACCAGCCAGCTCGATGAAAAAGAGCTGGAGCGCGCCCGGCGGTTGGCCCAGGAGTGGTGGGCGGCCAATGCCCCGAACGATGGGCGAAACTAATGGAAGTTGGCCAGCGCCCCTCGGCATTGACTGTGGAAAACCCATCGAACGCCCGCTACGCCGGCCCCGCGGGTCGGTCTAACCAGGAGTCCTGACCATGAATGCGGTTCTGCTTCCCCACCAAACCCATTCGCCCCCCCCCGAACCTTATGACGGCATGATCGTTTCCGAGGCGGATTATTGGGAATATTACTACCTCGGCCCCGAGGTGACCTACGAGTGGAACGACGGCATCCTGGAGGAAAAGGGCGTGTCGGATTATCTGACGTTTCGGGTGTTCGACTGGTTCGTTCAACTCCTGATCGAATTTCTACGCACGCATCCCATGGCCGACCGGGTCGGGTTGGAAATGGGGTTTCGCCTGCGGCTGCCGGACAAAGTGGCGATCCGCCGCCCGGATTACGGGGTGGTCCGCCATGACAATCCGGCGCCCTTGCAGGGGCCGGTCCAGAGTTATCGAGGGATCTTCGACCTGTGCATTGAGGGGGTATCGACCTCAACCAAGGCCATGCAGGAACGGGACACGGTGGTCAAGAAAGGCGAGTACGCCGCCGGCGGGGTGCGGGAATACTACCTTCTGCACCATGCGCCGGAACTCCGTCAGTTCTATCGCTTGACCGAGCACGGGATTTACCAACCCATGCCCATCGCGCCGGAGGGCGTCATCCGTTCCGAGGTATTGCCGGGGTTGCGGTGGCGTCTGGACGACCTGGATCGGCAACCGCCGCTGGAAACGCTGATGACCGATCCGGTGTACCAAGATTATGTGTGGCTGAATTATCAGCGGGAGCGGGCGCGGGCCGAACAGGAGCGGACGCGGGCCGAACAGGAGCGGACGCGGGCCGAACAGGAGCGGGCGCGGGCCGAACAGGAGCGGGCGCGGGCCGAGCGCCTCGCCGCCCGCTTGCGAACCTTGGGCGTCGATCCTGACGCGGCGGTATAGGAAAGAGGCCTGTGCGTTGTCCCTGTCAAACAATATCAAGTTGCTATTCGCGCTGTTTTTGCTGAACTCGGCCCTGGTTTTTCACAATCGCTGGCCGACGGTCGGCGTGCGCTGGGTATCCGAGCTTTCCCTGGACCTGACGGTTCTGTTGGGCGTCCTCGTGCTCCTCGCCGCCTGGCGACCGTTGGGGCGCGGCGCGCGCGGGGTAGCGCTGGTTCTCTATCTGATCCTGATGCTGGGCCGTTATCTGGACGTCACCGCGCCGGCCCTGCTGGGTCGCCCCGTCGATTTATACTGGGAAATCCGGCATTTCCCCCGAGTCGTGGCCATGTTCCTGGATGGCGTGGCCGGCTGGCGAATCCTCCTCGGTGGTCTGGGCTTGCTGGCGCTGGTCGGCGCGCTGGTCGCGATCGCCCGCTGGGCGCTCGGCACGGTGATGGCCGCGCTCGCTCATCCGGCGGGCCGCCGCCAAATCGGCGCCCTGTCCCTGGTATTGCTCGCGCTGTACGGGGCCGGGCGCTTGAGTCCACGCTTGCCGACCGAGCGCTGGTTCGCGCTCTCGGTCGGCGCGATGCTGGCCGGTCAG
>DAIRDI010000272.1:4292-4559 GCA_036796235.1 Candidatus Competibacteraceae bacterium
CAGGCGCAGAGCGTCCTGGCGGCGACCGTATTATCCGATCCCCGACGCTTCACCGTCGAGCCACCGTTGCCCGACTCGGATCTGGGCCGGCTGGCCGGCGGCGATCTGTTGGTGATTTTTCTCGAATCCTATGGCGCGTTGGTGCTCGACGATCCCGACTTCGCCGATCCCTTGGCCGACGATTTCACCATGCTACAGCAGAAACTGGACGCGGCCGGTTGGAAGGTCGCCTCGGCGCGGGTGGAGTCCAGCACCTTCGGCGGGGGT
>DAIRDI010000273.1:0-4536 GCA_036796235.1 Candidatus Competibacteraceae bacterium
CGCACACCCCCAGTTCCAGCCCGGTGGCCGGCAAGCCCCCCATGACCGTGAAGTTCACCGTATAGCCCCAGTACGCCTCCTCTTTCACCGCGGGGGTCAGGCGCCGCATCAGGGCCTCGCGCGCCGCGCGGGTGCCGTCGTTGATCGTACAGGTGGCAAAACCGCGAAACAGCCGTTCGGCGAGGGCCGCATCGGTGGCGGCCCCCGCCGGGCCGGTCAGGGCGGCGAGCAGGGCGGCGGTCGGGAACAGGGCGAGGGAGCGGAGGGGGGTGGTCATGGTCATCGTCGTTTCCTCAAGGTTGCGGGCGGTTCGGGGCCTCCGCGGGTTTCCACCTTTTCGCATGAATGGGTCGGCTTTGGCGCCGCACCGCGAAACCACGATCTTATCAAGGCATGCCGAACCGCGTTCAAGCCTCGTAACGGGGTCTCTCGCCAACCCGTGAGTCATTGTTGATGCTGCACGTCATCCTGGAGCAGAACCCGGCGGTCGAGGATCAGCGGGTCATTGAGGACGGCTTTCTGGCCGCCCAGGCCGCCCGCGTGGGCGACCCCCACCTGGACGCGTTCGCCTGCTGGCTCCGCGACGACCGCCGGCAAATCCACGGCGGCTTGCTGGGCCGGCTGTGGTGGCGCTGGCTGTACGTCGAACGGCTGTGGGTGGCGCCCGCGCGCCGCGGCCAGGGCCACGGTCGCCGCCTGCTGCAACACGCGGAGGCTCACGCCCGGCAGGCCGGCTGCGGGGCCGCCTTCGTGGATACCTTCGACCCGACGGCCTTGGCCCTCTACCGACGGTGCGGCTACGCGGTGGTCGCGTCCCTGGCCGATTTTCCGCCGGGCCAGCGCCAGTACTTCCTGACCAAAAACCTCGGCTCGCCAGAGTCGGCCGCGATTTAACTTCACCGCCGTCACCGGGTTCGCTGGCAAGTCGCCGACCCGCGGGGCGGGGGCGGGCCGCCCCGCCGCTTCGAGGAGCGCGGAAGAGCCACTGTTGAAAGCTCAAGCAGGGTAGGGGAGATCGGTCGTGGATTTTCTCTCCAAGCCGGGGAGGGTGGATAGCGGAACCGCGGGATCGGCGGCATGGCCGGGGGTACAGGGAGCGGCGGCCTTCTTTGGCGCAGGCGGGTGGGGTGAAGGACTGGAGCGGTTCGACGCCGCGCCTCATGGCGACCGGCCGCTTGCGGAGACGCCCGACCGTGGCGGCGCGTTCGGAATGGCGCGGCGCCGATGAATGTTATGCTATCGATCAGTATCCGCCGCCGACCCGGCGCGAAGCGCCGAGCCACCCCCGATCGAGCCGGCTCCGGGCGGAGAAGCCGGCGCGCGCGCAGCCACCGAGGACCGAACCGATGCCGATCTTCGAGACCGACGACGCGAAACTGTTCTACGAGGACGCCGGTCGCGGCGAGCCCGTGCTCCTCTTGCACGGTCTCGGCGGCAGCACGGCCGACTGGGCGCCCCAGATCGAAGCGCTCGCCCCGCGCTACCGGGTGCTCGCGCTCGACGTGCGCGGCAGCGGCCGCTCGCGCGATCTTCGCCGCCCCGGGGGGCCGTTCTCCGTGAAGCAGTTCGCGGACGATGCCGCGCGCCTTCTCGACCGACTCGGCGCGGCGCCGGCCCACGTCGTCGGGCTGTCGCTGGGCGGCATGATCGCCTTCCAGCTCGCGGTGGACCACCCGCGATGCGCGCGCACCCTCACGGTCGTCAACAGCCTCCCCGCAGTGGTGCCGCGCACGCTGTCCCAACGCCTGACCCTCTGGCTTCGGCTCGGCGTGGCGCGCTGGTTCGGCCCGGCCTGGATGGCGCGGCTGCTGGTCCGGCGGCTGTTCCCGCGCCCGGAGCAGGCCCCGCTCCGGCGGCGCTTCCTGGAAAACATGGCGCGGAACGAGAAACGGGCTTACGCCGCCAGCCAGCGGGCCGTGGTCGGCTGGAGCGTCCTCGACCGCCTCGGCGCCATCGAGGCGCCGGTGTTGGTGGTGGCCTCGGAGCGGGACTACTGGCCGGTGGCGGACAAGGAGGCCTACGCGCGGCGGATGCCGCGGGCCGAGGTCGCGGTGGTGGCCGACGCGGGGCACGCCCTGCCCATCGAGGCGCCCGAGCGGTTCAACCGCATGCTGGTCGCGTTCCTCGACCGGCAGGGCGCCGGCGGGGTTCAAGGGATTTAGGGAGCAATGGAACGTAACACCCGGCTAAACAGCGCGGGGGGCGTTGACGTTCTGCCCGGCGCTGGAGACCGGGGCCGCCAGTTTCGGAAACCTCGACCCAAAACCTACCTGCCCGCCGCGGACTGCCCCCGGCTGCACCGCGAGGGTTAAACCGCCACGGTTTTGACCTATTGCGCGGTGGACGTGGCGACCACCGCTCGGGCCTATCCGTTGCTGACCGCCACTGCTCCCGACCTGGACCGACCCTGACGGTCGGTAGTCTGGCCATCGCCAAGCGGACGACCGGCGTCTGCGATGTGGGGGAACGCGGCGTGTGCGACGAGGCATACACCCTGCCGGACGGGAAAGGCGGCCGGTTGACGGAACGCCGCCAGCCGCCGGCGGCGCAATCGCTGGCCATAGCGTGCTGGCATGTCCAACCCTCGCCACCGCCGGCCGCCGCTATCCGTGCCACGTGGCCACCGGAAAGCGAACCCGATTTACTTTGCGCTGGCCAGTCCCGCCGCTGAATCCCACCGCGCCACGGCCGGCGCGCCAATGAGGAACCGACATGAGCACCACCACCGTCAACGTCCATCGAGAACCGCACGATGTTTACATTGGCCGGATGGCTGGCGATAGCTATCGCGGAACCCGACTGCTGAATCCCTATCGGGGTCTGTTCGGGAATCCGTTTCAAGTGGGACGGGACGGCAACCGTGATGAGGTGATCGCTAAATATGAGGATTGGCTGATGCACTCGCCAACCGCCGCGCCAGTCCGGCGGCGCTTGCCGGAACTGCGGGGAAAAATTCTCGGCTGTCACTGCAAGCCCGCGGCATGCCACGGCGATGTATTGGCGCGGCTGGCTGACGCGGAGGATATGGGCTGACCACCCCCCCACCCCGCCCCCGCGCGGGGTTTTTTTCAAGATTAGTGCCAAACTGATGGGTGGTGAGGTTGCCATGCTGCTGATCCAGATTAATCATTTTAAGCATGAGATAAGGCGAAATCCAAAGCAATTGGTTCATTATTAAAATAATAAACTATAAGTTATTTATAGTTTTTTTACATGATCAATCCGTTACAGCGGACAAAAATGAACTTTTTCTTTGCTGGCAACCAATTTGAACGGACCATTTTGGCCCTTTAGTGGGAGATATAACGTTAATAGGCTCATTATTGGTGGATGCTATCCTCTAAGATGTGGCATGGTTTATGCTTTAAGGTATCGCGTCAATGAAGAATGCGTCCATCCGAGACTGTTTCCTCTTCTGACCACCAACCAAAACCATGAAGGAGTCAATCCATGTCCATACTGAATGCCCCAGTCAAACAAGTCCTTGCGGCGTGCGATGGTTCTGTCCGTCCAGTCAACAACCTCCAAATAATGGTTCAAGAAGTCCGAAAGAGTTATCCTGGTGGAGTTGGCTTGGCTCTGATCGGTTTGGCGGCTTCCCCAAGATACAAGGTCGTCAAGACCCGCAATGGCATCATTGCGATCCTGATCGGGTTGCTCTTACCTGCGGTGCAACGGATCGCCAGTCCGAACAGCGCTGATCTTGCCGTTCTCAAAGGCGCGGTCAACGCGAGTAAGGGATCGATCAATGTAGTGCTGGCGGATGGAAGCGTTCGCTTTGTTTATGGGCAGGCGGGCCATTTCATCGATTACGATGACATTTTAATTGCCAGTTGACCTGCAGCCACTCTTCCAAAAAGCCCTCGAACCACCGATCCAGCGCCGCATCGCGGGCGGCGTTTCCCAGCGTCGATAAGGTCGGCGATCAGTACGTTTTCGATATTGGTGGAAAAAAATTGCGCATCATCGCGAAAGTCGAATTTCGACAAGGCAAAATTTTTATCCGACAAGTCCTCACGCACACCCAATACATGTAAGGTGATTTCCGGAAAATTTTTTACCAAGTTTGGTAGACTGTAATAATCGATCCATGGTACGAAAGCAAGGGTTTTTATTATGAACACGTTGAATCTTCCTCGTCGATATTTAAGCGCATCCCAAATAGAAGATATCCGGTTAGCAGCCTCGAAGATGCAGGGAGCAGACCGTCGAGCTTTTCAGGCGGAGATGGCCTTAAAATACTGTGAAGGCAATGTTCGTTTGACGGAAACGATCTTCGGGTGGGGGCGGGAAACCGTGACCGTAGGTTTGGCAGAAAAACGAACGGGGCTGATTTGCTATGGCGCCCAATCGGCTTTCAGTGGAAAGCCACGCTGGGAGGATCGCCATCCAGAGATTGCCGAAGCGCTTCGTCAATTAGCCGAAGCCCATGCGCAACAAGACCCGACCTTTCGCACGGCGCTCAGCTACACGCGATTGACGGCGTCGATGTCGAAGGACAGGTAGACCGGTCCCGCCCCTACGGTCGCATGCACG
>DAIRDI010000274.1:0-4495 GCA_036796235.1 Candidatus Competibacteraceae bacterium
GGAGTGAGCATGTTCTATCTGAATGGGGAGATTGTTTTTCGGAAATCACCTTAGTAGGCCCAGGTAGGGCCAACACTACAAGTTGTGGTTGCCTGACAAAGGTATCACTGGAAAATTTACAGAAAGAAAAAACCTGTACAAATTAGAATTACTTGTCCCACAGACCAACCGCAGGAGCGGCTGACCATGGTTAATCCCGCCGACTGGTTCGTTCGGTACCAGCGCCGGCCCGCTGAGGCCCCGTTACGGCTATTCACCTTTCCTTACGCGGGAGGCGGGGCGGCGATTTACCGAACCTGGGGTGATCGTCTGCGAGGGGTAGATGTTTACAGCGTGCTTTTGCCAGGCCGCGAGCGGCGGCTGCGCGAACCCCCCATCGGCGATTTGCCCTTACTGCTGGAGGCTTTGTTGCCGGCCTTCAAGGCCTTGGCCGACCGACCGTTTATCCTGTTCGGCCACAGCATGGGAGCCTTGATCGCCTACGAACTGGCCAACCGGCTGCGGGAATGGGCGCTCGATCCCGAACACCTGATCGTCTCCGCCTGTCGCGCGCCGGAACGACCGCGGCGCGAGCAAGCCTTGCACGCACTCCCGGATCGGCAGCTCGTCACCGCGTTACGCGACTATGGCGGGACGCCGCCCGTCGTGCTCGACCATCAGGAAATCGTTGAGATGCTCTTGCCGATGATCCGGGCTGATTTTCGTCTGCACGAAACCTACCGTTTCGTACCTTGCACTCCGTTGAACTGTCCGGTGACCGCCATAGCGGGCCAGTATGATCGTCTCGTCGTGGAAGAAGAAAAGGTGGGGTGGGGCAATCACACCTTTGGGGTCTTCGCACTGAATGTCATTTCGGGCAATCATTTTTTTATCACGGACTGTGCGGATACGGTGCTTGGCCTCGTGCAGCGCTGCATCGACGACGTTCGGATTTCAAAATTTAGCCCGGACTATTCATAAGAGTTGTCCATCAATAAATCCCAGTAATTTGGTTCTTCGAGGGTTTCTGTGGAGCGGGTCTCCCAAGACAGATTCTAGCCCGCCGCGTCAGATCATGGTTCGGATTATGCCTATTAAGATCAATAGGTTAATGAAGAGCAATTCATTAACAACGTAGAAAACCACGCCCTTAGGGCATGGTCAGAGATCAACGGCTTTGCCAGTTGATCGACTCATGGGGTACTACTACGGTTTGTTGTCCCCACAACAGATCGAGAGGAGTGCCTGCCATGAGTCGATTCAGAAAGTTTTCACATACGATCTGGCACTGCCAGTATCATATTGTTTGGGTTCCGAAATACCGGTATCGAGTTCTAACGGGTCACATTGCAGAAGAAGTATCGCGATGTATTCGAACCTCACCACCCATCAGTTTGCCCCAAACCATGGTTTCAGTACCTTTCGGCAGGGTTTCTGCAACGGTAAATCAAGCAGTTAATGCCGCTTTCCAACGGGTGACCCCGACTATTTTGAAAACCGATAGGTGGTGAGCTTTTTGAAGCCTCGCTCGTCGGGCGTTCGCCGTCCGTAGTAGAATCCACCCCCTCCATCCCACCGGACCACGACGCATGGCCGGAGCCAGCCTGCTCGCCCTGCTCGACGACATCGCCGTCATGACCCAGCTCGTCGCGCGCAAGACCGCGGGCGTGCTCGGTGACGATTTGGCGCTGAACGCGCAACCACTGCTCGGGGTGCGGGCCGCGCGCGAACTGCCGGTGGTCTGGGCGGTCGCAGTCGGCTCGCTCAAGAACAAATTGCTCCTGATCCCCGCGGCTCTCCTCGTCAGCGCCGTCGCGCCCTGGGCCGTCACCCCGCTCTTGATGCTGGGCGGCGCCTTCCTCTGCTACGAAGGTTTCGAAAAGGTGGCCCAGCGCTTTTTGCCTTCCCGGGCGGACCCGGAGGAACAGCCCGCGGCGCCGATCGGTCAGCGGCTGGCCCCGGCTGTCGACTGGGTGGCCCTCGAACAGGAGAAGATTCGCGGCGCGATCCGCACCGACTTCGTCCTCTCGGCCGAGATCATCGTCATCACGCTCGGGATCGTCGCCGGGGCATCCTTGGCGACCCAACTCGCGGTCCTGACGGGCGTCGGCCTCTTGATGACGGTGGGCGTATACGGCCTCGTCGCCGGGATCGTCAAGCTGGACGACGCGGGCTTTTATCTCCAGCAACGTCTTGGGGAAACCTTCCCGGCCAGAATGCAGCGGCGCCTCGGAACCCTGATGGTGGCCGCCGCCCCCCGCTTGATGCGGGCGCTCGCCGTCGTCGGGACCGCGGCCCTGTTCCTGGTCGGCGGCGGCATCCTGGTTCATGGATTACCCGGTGCCCGCGACCTCCCGCATCTCTTGACCCACGGCGCCGCGATGGTCCCGGTGATCGGCCCGCTGTTGGAAGCGCTCGCGACGCCGCTCTTCAACGCCTTGGTTGGCATCCTCGCGGGCGCCATCATCCTCTTCGCCGTCGCTTCGATCTCGCGCGCCGGCCGCTCCGGCGGCGGTCGAGGCGCGAATTAACGCGGCGCCATTCGACAATCGAGCCCTCGACTCGACGCGATCCTCAGCCATGCACTTCATCAAAAAATTCAAGAGTCCCTGGTACTATTGGCATACCGGCCAGAAGAAAATCGCCGTGCTGAGCCTGCTGCTCGGTACGGGAGTGTTATGGATGGGCTTGGGGGCCACGGTGGGATTTTCGATGGGAGGGATTCTTCTCGCCATTCTGTTGGATGGAGTGGGCTTCGGTTTAGCGCTGCTTTACCTGATTTTTCTTAGAGCCTCTATTCCCGAATGGCTCGGCTTGCAAGGCCAAGTCGACGCTGCAGTCATGAAGGGACTCATCGGGCCGCTGCTCGTGGGCTTTTTTGTGAGTCGAATTTCGAGCTTTGTCGTCGCCGGTTGCCACCGGTCGCTCGCGCCCGAGGCGGTCGAATCGCCGGCGGCCGGATGCTCAGGGCCATCAATCCGGTTACGGCGGTCGACGTCGGAATGAATCCGTGCCGTTCGAGGGGGCGGCTCAAATCAACTCCCCCCTTGGCCACAGGGGGAATAGCGACGTTCCATCCGGCGCTCGAGCAGGAGTTGGAACCCCCTACGCTTTAACGCCCGGCATGACGCTGGAGGACTCGAACACCGCAACCGCCTCGTCGCCGTCCTGGAGTTCGAGCCGGTTACTGGTCGGGTGGTCGCGCCAGCTCCACGACGCCCCAATAGGCTGAATGGAGAGACCAGGGTCGGCGGCAAGGCGCCGAACCACGCCCACCCAGTGTGTTCCGTTCCACTGGACCTCACACCCCGAGACCGTGCGAGAAATGCGACGGCGGTTCGCGCCGGAGCGCCCGCCGCCGCCCCTCACAGCAGGCCCGCCAGGGGATGATCGTCGAACAGTTGCCCGGCGCGGATGTAGCGGGCCAGGCTGGCGGGGGACCGATGGCCGGAGATCTGCTGGATGCGCCAGGCCGGGGCGCCGTGACGGGCGGCGGCGGTGCAAAAGCCGGCGCGCAGCGAATGGCCGGAGAACTGTTCTGGGTCGAACCCGGCCGCCGCCGCCCGTTCCTTGACGATCGCCGCCACCGCGTGGCCGGCCAAGGCCTGGGGGTGGAGCCGGCCGTGGCGATCGATGGGGCGAAACAGCGGTGCCGGGGTGGCCGGTTCCCCCGCCCGCTTCAGCCCGACCGCCGTCGCCAGCCAGGCGCGCAGCGCCCGCACCGGACACACCGGCCCCTGGGCCCAGGGAATCCCGATCGGTCGCCCCCGACCCTCCTGATCGGTTTTCGCCCGGCGCACCGTCACCACCAGCCCCTGCGCGGTGAACGCCGCGTCGGCGGCGGTCAGGGCCACCAGCTCCGAGCGGCGCAGCGCCGCCGCGAAGCCCACCAGCAGCAGCGCCCGATCCCGCGCGTCGCGCGGCCCGGCCCCCAGCGGCGCCAGCAGCGCCAGCAGGGTCTCCCGCTCCAGCGGCGCCACCTGGCGCGGGGCCACCCCCCGCGCGCGGCGGATGCCGCGCAGGGTCGCCCGCACCAGATCGCTGCGGCCCGGATCGGCCAGGCCCTGACTGGTGTGGGCCCGGCCCAGGCTCACCGCCCAGCGCCCCAGGGTGGCCGGCGCGTGGCTCGCCCCGTGGGCGGCCAGATACGCCGCCAGCACCTCCGGCGCGCAGGGCACCTGCCCGCCCCAGGCCAGGAACCGCGCCAGATCCTCCCGATAGGCCTGGCGGGTGCGCGGGGCCAGGGCCGCGTGGACGTAGTCCCGCACCGCCGCCGGCAGGGCCGGGAGCGCCTCGCCCCCGACCGTCGGCCGCGCGTCCGGCGCGCCAATTATACCATCATCTAAAATAAACTCTTCCATCGCTGGGGTCTGCTCACGATTCGGACAAAATCGTACGCTAAGGACTCTAAATTCTTTTTAGACAAAAGGTTACAAGAGCCGCCTGATTCTGGTGTCAGGTTGAAGCGTACCCTAACTGGGCGTCAGCCAGAGGCCGAAAATGCGTCAGATTGGGG
>DAIRDI010000275.1:0-4478 GCA_036796235.1 Candidatus Competibacteraceae bacterium
CTAGGATGTTCAATCTGATCGAAAAAGGTGCCGGGGGATCCATGCAAGAACGGTGTCGCCGGACATGGGACGCCGTTGGAGCCGATCTTGCGACCTTGACCGAGACGACGCGCTCGGCGCTCGCCCCTGCTGGACATCGACAAACGCCGAACGAATGGCCACACTCCGGAGCGCTGTGACACAACAACCCTACCGGAGAACGAACGCGTTGATGGACACGTTCAAGAGCCCTGCGGCCCGTCTGGCCCGACTGTTCAAGCGATCCCGCGATGTGTGGAAAGCGAAAGCGTTGGACAAGCAACAGCGTCTTCGCGCCGCGCAAGTCAAAATCCGGGATTTGGAGCACAGCCGCGCACGCTGGAAAGCCCGTGCGTTGGCGGCAGAGGATGCACGACCCGGGGCGGATGAGGCCGCTGCGCCCAAGAATGACGTGCCGGCGGATGCGCGACAGCCCATTGCGCTGTCCCCGCCCGTCGGTCATCACCACTCGGCGCTGGTCATGCAACTGTCCATGCGGATGTATTTGCACGCCGCGCTCAGCAGTCGCGGCGTCTCGCGGGTATTGACACTGTTCGGCGCGTCTTTCCCGGTGCAGGCACCGGCCTACACCAGCGTGTTCAACTGGATCTATCGCTGCGGCCTCGCGGTGCTCAATCGGGCGGCGCAGCGGCGCGCAGACTGGATCTATATCGCCGATCATACGCTCGCTTTGGGGCCGTCGAAATGCCTCGTGATCTTAGGTATCCCGGCCAGCGCGCTGCAACAGACCGGCTACAGCCCAAGTCACCAGGCGATGCAGGTGCTCGCCGTGGAGATCACCACGCAGAGCACCGGACCTTGGGTCGCGGCGGTGCTGGCGCGCGCCGCGCAACGCACCGGTCCGCCGGTACAAATCGTTGCCGACCACGGCAGTGACCTGCACAAAGGCATCACCCTGTTTCAGCAGCACGCCCCGGCGTGCGTCTACACCTATGATATTTCCCATCGCATTGCGACCTTGCTCAAGGGCGAACTGGGCCAAGACGCCCGCTGGAAAGCGTTTCTGGCGCACTGCAGCAGCAGCTTGGCGTCTTTTCAGCAGACCGATCTCGCCTTCTTGCTGCCACCTCGGCAACGCACCAAGGCGCGCTTCATGCACCTGGATGCCCATGTGCAATGGGCGCAACGTCTCCTGGCCTACTATGATCGCGGCGACTTCAGCGCGATCCGGGCCAGTTTCGTCTTGAACTGGGCCGCATGGGAACACCTGCGCGCCCGGGTCGGCGTCCAACGGGCGCGCCCCTTGCGCGCCCTCGTCGCCATCCGCTACTCCGACCAGGCGGCTTTTTGCCAGGCCCTACAGGCGCACTCGGATCTCGCGATGGACGACCTCGACAAGACGTTCTGGCACCACGCCGACGTCGGGCGCCACCGCTTCCTCGACGGCTTCGCCTGGCTGCTGCCTTACCGCGATGACCTGCTGGACTACGCGCAGATGATGGCGCAATCCAAACGGATTCAGGAGCATCTCAAGTCCAAGGGTCTCCACCAGGGCATCCGAGAGCCACTCCAGGCCGCGCTGCCACCCCGATCCACGCTCACCCCGCGGGCCGCCACCTTTACCCAACACCTGCTCGCGCAGGTCGAGAGGGCAGCGACCCAGATCCCGGCCGGTCAAACCTGGCTAGCCTCCTCCGACATCATCGAATCCGTCTTTGGAAAATACAAATGCTTCACCACCCGGGGGCCGCTCAAGGAGATCGGCAAGCTGGTGCTGGCGATTCCTGCCTTCATCGCCGACCTGACGATCCCGTTGATTCGCGAGGCGATGGAATCGGTGCGCACCGTCGATGTCGAGCACTGGGTCAAAACACACATCGGCGCGTCGATGCTGGCCCGGCGGCGGCATGCGCTCATCGATCCAAGGCAAGACGCAAAAACTGCATGAACTTAATTTGCGATACCCCCTGCAGATTGAACATCCTACCCCCCGCCCCGACCGCCCGGTAACCGTAGCCGGCTTCACGATGCCCTCATGAACGCCCGCAATCGGTCGTTCATGCCTCCCGTCTGCCGCATTTCTTCCCGATCGCGATCTTCTACACGCTCCCAAGCCCAAGCCATGACGCTTCGGTTGGGATACGTTAGTAGTTACGAATCTTTATTCTCTTTCTTAACCTTCTTTTCAGCCTTTTTTTCCTTCAGGGTCTTCGTGGGTTTCTTCTTGGTTTCTTTCTTGATATCCGCGCCTTTACTCATCTTGAGGCACTCCTCTTGATTTGGGTAGTTTGAGGTGACCGGCCCCCGACCCGCTGACGGGAAGGAGAGCGGATGGCTTCATTATTAAAATTCAACCACGAAAACAATATTAGCAAAAGATGGGCAGGTTGAACCGTCGGGTTGACAAACTCCGTGCGCGCCGGTGGAAAATTAAAAATCCAGCCATGGCCAACACCCCGCGCCGCCGACTCACCCATCCAGCAGCCGGTCGTAGATCCGGAAGCCGGCCAGATAAGTGCCGATCGAGGAACCGAATCCGGCCAGAAAAAACACGAGCAGGATGCGCGAGACGCGATTTTTCCACCAGCCGCGCCAGCGAGCGACATCCCCGCGCAGTTGGTGAAAGTCCTCTACCCGCGGCTTGCGCAGCCATACCTCCACCGCACCGGCGACCATGCCGGCCCCAACCATCGGATTGAGCGAGGTCCACGGCGCCGCGAGAAAGGCCGCGCCGATGGTGAGTGGGTGCGCGCCGGCGAGCGTCGCCCCCAGCGCCGACAGGCCGCCGTTGATCAGAATCCAGTCCCACAGCAGCAATGCGCCCAGTTCGGGGCTGCGTGAAAAGCCGATCACAAAGCCGGCGACCACGAGCGCCACGATCAGCCATGGAAGCACCTTCGGCCAGCGCGCCGGCGGCGGGATCCGCTCCAGTTCGCGCAGGGTGGCGCGCGGCTCGGCGCAGCCCTCGCCGCGCTCCAGATTAGCGACCATGCCCTTCAGGTGCCCGGCGCCGACCACCGCCAGCACCCGGCGATAGCCATTTTCCCGCGCCTCCTCGCGGAGCCGCGCCGTCATGTAGCGATCGCGCTCGTCGATCAGCGGCCCGTAGAGCGCCGTCTCGCGGTCGGCGAACTCGGCGAAGGTCGTCTCCAGGATATCACCCTCCTTGAGCCGCTCGATTTCTTCCTCGCTGATCTGGTCGCGCGAGACCGCGCTGGCCAGTAGTCCGCCGAGAATCCCGAAGCGCTGCCACCAGGGCACGTTGTGGTAGATCCGCTTGAGGGTAATGCCCAGATCGCGGTCGATTAGCAAGACTGGCAGATGGCGCGCCAAGGCGCCGTCGATCGCCGCCCGCATCTCGGTCCCGGGCTCGATACCGAACTGCTCCGCCAGCCGTTGCTGGTACGCTCCCAACGCCAGACTGGCCGCCAGCATCCCTGCCTTACCCTCGCGAAAGACCCGGAACAGATTGGTCTGCCCCCAGATATCGGGTCGGGTCAGCGCCGCGTGGCGCGCCGGACACAGTTCCACCGCCACCGCATCGAACCGACCGCCATCGAGCACCCGGGCCACCGCCTCGGCGCTGGCTCGGGAAATGTGAGCGACGCCCAGCAAGGTAAATTCGGTCTCGTTAAGCCGCGTCACGCGGATCGGTTCCTGGAGCGCTGGTTCGGTCATAACCTTTCCGGAAAATTTTCAGGTCGGAGATTGTCGGTTAACCCGGCCGGGGATACAACCACGGTTGTCGGGCGCGGCGGGCCAGCGGCGCGGCACACGAGGCCGACGCCTCCCGCCCGAGGAATCCGCGAATGCGACGGGCCGGGTTACAATACCGGATACCTTCACTCTCAGTCCCGAGAACATATCCATGGCCGAACTTCGGGCCTCGAATTCAACGCGCGGAGGCTGGATGACTGACTGGCTCACACCGAACATTGAAAACGCCCCATGACTGAAAACGCCAGTGAAGTTCTGAACCACGCCCGAAGTGTGGGACTGCCCGATCCCGCCGAGATCGGCGTCGAGGAATGGGTGATCAACGCGGTCTTGTGGCTCAAGCTGGGCGTCGAAGCCATGGGAGCGCTGGTCATCGGCATCGGTGTGGTCGTGGCGACCGGGCAATTCGTCCGGATGTTTTTTTCCTCCGGGAGTCGGAGTTACAACCCGATTCGCTTGACGCTGGCCCGCCACCTGGCCCTGGCGCTCGAATTCCAACTCGGCGCCGATATCCTCGCGACTGCGGTTGCGCCGAGTTGGGACCAGATCGGCAAGCTGGGCGCCATCGCTGTCATTCGGACGGCGTTGAACTACTTTTTGATGCGGGAAATGCGGGAAGAAGACCGGAGCGAACCTCACGGCGGACGCCGGGATGAGCAGTCGGAAATCCCGGCCAGTCCACAGGATGAAAAAGAGGGCGCGTCCCAGTAAATCCAGACAAAAAAAACGCCGCTGGTTGCCCAGCGGCGAGCTTGATGGGGAAATGCAACCCCAAACCACCA
>DAIRDI010000276.1:0-4457 GCA_036796235.1 Candidatus Competibacteraceae bacterium
CCGACTTCCATGACGTAGCCGCGATGGGCCAGTTTCAGGGCGGCGCGGGCGTTCTGCTCGACCAGCACGAGGGTGACGCCGCTCTCGTTGATCTCCCACAGGGTCTGGAAGATCGCCTTGACCAGCAGCGGCGCCAGTCCGAGGCTCGGTTCGTCGAGCAGCAGAATCCGGGGCCGGGCCATCAGCGCGCGGCCGATGGCCAGCATCTGCTGCTCGCCGCCGCTCAGGGTGCCGGCCAGTTGTTCGCGGCGCTGGGCCAGCACCGGGAACAGTTCGTGAATCCACTGGAGGGTTTTGGCGACCTGGGCGTGATCGGCGCGGGTGAACGCGCCCAGATTGAGGTTCTCCCGCACGGTGAGAGCGCCGAAGATGCGGCGGCCTTCCGGAGCTTGGGCGATGCCCCGGCGCACGAGTTGATGGGCCGGCAGCTTGTGGATGGGCTGGGACTCGAAGCGGATTTCTCCGCTGGCAGGGCGCAGCAGGCCGCTGATGGCATGCAGGGTGGTGGTCTTGCCGGCGCCGTTCGCGCCGAGCAGGGTGACGATTTCGCCCTGCCGGACGTGCAGGTTGATGCCGTGCAGCGCCTCGACGTTGCCGTAGCGGACGTGCAGGTTTTCGATTTCAAGGAGCATGGGGGGGTTTTCACCGGCCAGGGTACAGGGGGATTATTCGTGGGGAACGGTGATTTTCATGGCGTATGACCGTTCGCCTTGTACACAGTCGTTTTGATGAATGCGGGATCGCATTGAAATTGCGGCTGCGGTAAGCCCAGTTGCTGGCAAATGGCGACGATTTTTTGCAGGCCGCGACCGGCCTTTTCGACCAGACCGTAATCCCGGCATATCTGGGCGATATTCGGATTACGATAAAACGAAACGCCGGCGAGCGCATTCTCCAGGGTCAGGGTATTCGGCAAGGCGCCCGGAGAAAACAGTTCCAGGCGATCATCAAACAGGGACAGGCGGATTTTTTGCCCGAAAATAGACCAATCCCGATGACAGAAAGCGTTCGCGATCAGTTCGCGGACCACGAAAAAGTCAAAATCCGGTACGTCGATTCGGCGGGGGTTGCCATCGACGAACACCCCGCGCACCGCCGAGTTGAATTGCACGAACTTCACGGCGGCGTCAATCGATTCGGGAATGGGCGCCGCGAGTTCTTTCTGATCGAGGATCGCGCCGGCGCTATCCAAACCGCTGAAACGGAACAACTGGATGCCGCACTGGGGAAGCAGCCTTTCCGGATTGGCCGCAAAAAACAGCGCTCCCACGACCGTCATCTGTTCATGACTATCCAGCAACTGCCAGTTCCGGAGAAGCTGGCGTGCGGTCGGTTCGGCAAATTCCACCTTGCGATGGTTCTGGCAGTATTCGCGAAAGCGCAGCCAGTCCAGGTCGGCGGGAGATGCGCCCGGCAGCGAGGTGACTTCAAAGTGGTACAGCCCACCCGCCTGTAACAGCCGGATCAGTTCCGGCATGCTGGGCTCGATGGAGACCGTGCCCACTCGTACATAAAAGCGGTTCTGCCCTTTAACCTTGTACGGCTTGAACAACCCTTTGGGGATAACGACTTCAAGGACTTTTTTGCCTTCATGCCGGTGGAAAACGATGTCCGGTAGCACGGACGGTTCGACGAGACTCCGGCAAATATGAATCAACCGTTCCTCCGTGGTTTGGTCCTCGACGCCGCTGATGACGCCATCGTCTTCGATACCGATGAAAATGCTCCCGCCGTTGCTGTTGGAGAACGCCACCACTTCCTTGGCCAGGCTCTCATTGTGGAAGCGACCGCTTTTGAATTCGGTGACGTGATCTTCACCGTTTTCGAGAATCGTCGTTAAGTTTCTCATGACCAGCAGGATTTCAGGGAAGGTGGCGGGCGCGTCTTCCGCCGGCCAGCGCGTTTCAGGACCATAAATCCGCCAGTGGAAACGAAATCGCGTCGAAGGGTGCGGCGCGCACCTCGTCATCGTCCTGGTAGACATGCTCCAGCATCCAGCGGCCCTCGCTCAGCAGGAATGCTTCCAGCGTGCGCGGCGTGGGATCGATCAGCCACAGAAACGACACACCGTACTCGGCGTAAAGGGGCATTTTATCCGCCCGGTCCACCCGCGCCGTGCCCGGCGACAGCACTTCGCAGACCCAGTCGGGCGGCAGGGTGAAATAGGCGGTTTCCGGGATGACCGGCAAGCGCTCCCGCCGCCAGCCGGCCAGATCGGGAACCAAAATATGCGGACCGAGGTGAAGTTCTGGTTCGAACAGAATCCACCAGCCACCGGGACCGCCGCGCCCCTGGTGGAACGGGTTGTAGATTTGTCCGCTCACGCCGATGCTGGCCACGGCATGTTTGGGCGCGGGCCGGGGATGCGTGATCAGTTGGCCGTGAATGATCTCGCCCACGATATGCTCGGGCAGATCGAACAGGTCTTCGTAGGTGGCGAATTTCTGGGCGGTTGCGGACATGGGGAACGTTCCTCCTCTCAGAATTCCTGACCGGCTGCTCGGTCCAGTCGATAAACTCCCTCGACCTCCTCCCACCGCAGCCTGTCGCGATTATCCGCCAACCACGCACGCAAGGCCGTCTGCTCCGCCGAACCCGCGAGCCAGCGCCGCGTATCCGTCAGATCGGCGGGCAGCGGCAAAGCGGTCCGCAGCGCGTATAGCGGCGAAACCAGACAGATACCCGCATTATGATCGAGTTGGGGAGCCGCGACCGGCAGATGATCGAGAACGACAGCGGCGGCGGCTAAATCTCCCGTGAGGAAACGCGCCGCCGCCAGCAAGGTCATTGCCAGGGGATCCGATTCAGCGGCCCATTCCCGCGACAAGCGGGCGACGTGCTCGCGAAACGCCGTAAAGAGGTCCGCGCCCGGGGCGGGGTCAAAGTAACCGGGCGCATGAAGGCTATCGCCGCCCAAACAGTCGAGCAAACGAAGGCGCTGTAGCCCAAGGGGCAGCAACCGAGCGCGTCTGTCCATCGGCGTTCACCGTAGCCCCGGAACCAGCAAGCCCGCCTCGTCGACCACGAGCGGCGCCACTCGATTGGCGGGAATCGTCTGCACGATGCCGCCGGGCGGAACCTGGTGCAAGATAACCAGCTCGTTTTCCAATTGCAGACCTTGCCAACCTCTTGGGGTGATCGCCGCGTTCCGCGGTAAGCGAATGACGTAGATGACGCCATCTTCGCCGAAATTGGCGGCGATTCCGGGGATGCGGGTCGTCGGAATGCCGATCGCCCCGAGCGGTTGCCCGCCCAAACCGGGCGGCGCGGCAAAAGGCGGAACCGGCTGGGTATGCCAACGCGCCGTGTATCCCGCAATTTCCTCATCGGGCAAACTCAATGCCCGCAAACGCGCTTCCAAGGCTCTGGATGCCGCCACGCCTTCTTGCCGCGCCAGCGGGCTTAAAATCTGGCTGGTCACCTGGTCTTGGCCGCGATAAAGCACGATGAGGCCGCGACGATTGAACCACCATTGCGAGACCTGACCCGCCATGCCGCGCGCTTGAAGGATTTGTTGGGCCCGAGCAGCGGTCAAGGGCGCCGTTGCGGCCTGCTGGGCAAGAACGTTGGTCAGGGCGAGGTCGGAGTTGCGAAGACCATACGTGGCCAAGCGGTCCAAGCCGTGAGTGCCGGCTCTCCCAATCAGGCGCACGCCGCCAGGAACGATAAAACCGATCACGGCCCCGGTCGTAGCGTCGAATACATACAGCAACGGCGGCGACGCCTGGCCGCGCGAAACGTCGTCCACGGCGCGCAGACCGACGTTGGCGCTCGCTCCAGCAAGCGCAGTGCTGCCGAGAAAACCCAGACCAAGCCGACTTCCCAGAGCGAGAGCCCCGCCCGGGATGGCGAAAATGCAGAGGGCTTCTCCAAGAATCTGACCCGTGGAAGGACCCGCTTGAGGGCGATCATTGGGACCAGGCGCATTGGCGACTCCGGGACGAAGCAAAATGTACGCTCCGACCCCGATCGCAACAAACCACGCAATCGGGTGAATCTGACCTGGACTGGCGCCACATCGGACGGGTGACGCGACCGGCAAAGCGCCGATCGCCTCGGCCTCATGCTCGATCGAGTCCGGGGGAGCGACACGACCGGTGCGCAGTGCGATTTGCACCTGGGCCAGATGCACGAACTCATGACGCAAGACCGACTCACGTTGTATGGTCGGAATATCGGCTAGAAAGATGCGATCTCGGAGAACGAAGCCAGCGGCGCCCAACAAACGGGCGGCCTCGTGCGCGGCGGCGTCATCATGCACCCAGAATCGCCTCGGCAATTGCGCGTCCAATCCGGCAAGCCACTGGCGTGTTTGCCGGGAAAGACTGACGCGACCTTCGCTCCCCCTGGATTGGGAAAGCAAATGTTCAATTTCTCGCTCCACCGAATTCGGGGGATGATCGAAAACGCTACAAGAGATTGGAGTTTTCCGCATGGAGAGATACCTCGCTGGATTG
>DAIRDI010000277.1:0-4454 GCA_036796235.1 Candidatus Competibacteraceae bacterium
CGGTTCTTGGTTTCGATGATGGTGATATAGCGGGAAAGACCTCCGTGGAGTTCTTGAGTCCAGCACCGCCCTTCCCATGAAATAGGTGCAACACAGTTGCATAAAAAGAGTTTTTATGGTTCATTACCGCCATGAGTGAAACGCCCATAACGCCCAGCGTTCTTGAAACCGCCAGACAGCGCTTGGTGGCGCGGGGCCAGCGGGTAACGGCGGCGCGCCTGGCCACGCTGAGCGCGTTGTTAGCTTCACAGAACGCGCTCAGCCATCACGACGTGGAGGCCAAGCTGGGCGAGTGCGACGAGCATTTTAACCGAGTCACCTTGTATCGCATCCTGGAATGGCTGGTCGCGCAAGGACTGGCGCATAAGGTGGCGGGAGAGGACCGGTCCTGGAGATTCAGCGCGATACTCGACGAGAACCAGGAACACCCGCATTTTCATTGCCTGTGTTGTGGCAGCGTGCTCTGCCTCGACGCACTGCGGCCCGCGTTTATCCTGGGACTACCACCGGGGTATACCTGCCAAAGGGCGGAACTCAAGATTCTGGGAACTTGCCCGGCTTGTGCGTTTAAACGCAACTAAATTGCATTAATGGCCCTCGCTTGAGTCCATGAGGAATGGAGAATGATGGAAAATACCGACCACGATCCGCGTATCCCCGTCGCGCTGTTGACCGGGTTCCTCGGCAGCGGCAAGACCACCGTGCTGAACCATCTCGTCCAGCAACCCGAACTCCGGGAGACGCTGGTGCTGATCAACGAGTTCGGGGAAATTGGACTCGATCATCTGCTGGTCGCGCCCGGTCGGGATGATGTGGTGATCGAGATGTCGAGCGGTTGCCTGTGTTGCACGATTCGCGGCGACTTGGCCGACACTCTGCGCGATGCGCTGTGGCGGTTCGCGCGCGGGGGCAAAACCTGGTTCAACCGGGTAGTCATCGAGACGACCGGACTCGCCGACCCCGCGCCGATCCTGCACACCCTGATGATGGAACCGATGATCGCGCGGCACTATCGCCTGGACGGGGTCATCACCACGGTCGATGCCGTCAACGGGATGGACACCCTGGATCGCCAGTTTGAATCGGTCAAACAGGCGGCGGTCGCCGACCGGTTGTTACTCACCAAGGTTGATTTGGCTGAAACTGAGGCGGTCGAGCGTCTGGAACAGCGGTTGCGCGCCCTCAATCCTACCGCGCCGATCCTGTACGCCCGGCAAGGCGTCATCGATCCCGCCATTCTGGACGCTGGTCTCTATGACCCGACCACCAAAACGCTGGATGTACGGCGCTGGCTCAGCGCGGAAGCCTTCGACGATCCCGCGCACAACCCTCGGCACGAACTCCCTGCTCACGATCACGCCCATCACGATAGCGCCCATCACGATAGCGCCCATCACGATCACGCCCATCACGATCACGCCCATCACGATCACGCCCATCACGATGTCAATCGCCATGACCAGCGCATCCGCGCCGTCTGTCTGACGCTCGACAAACCGGTCAGCCGGCTGCTATTCGATCTGTGGCTCGACATCCTCATGCAGATCAAGGGTCCCGACTTATTACGAGTGAAAGGCATCGTCCGGATCGCCGAGTTTCCAGGCCCGTTGGTGATCCACGGCGTGCAACACATTTTCCATCCGCCGATCTCACTCGCCGCTTGGCCGAGCGCCGATCACCGCACCCGGCTGGTGCTCATCACCCGCGACATCGATGAAGAATGGCTGCGCAACACCTTGGCTTTGTTCGACGTGGTTTCGGTCCCCACACCGACGTGAGCCAGTTCCCACCGGTCACGTCCGGGGATTAGGAATTTTCCGAGGACGTGGCGCGCGCCAACGTCGAACTGGTGCTAGGCTACAGGCGGTTGCAAAACGAATTTTAACCCAGGCAATTCACTGGAACGATCATGCTGCCCACGACTACTCTATCCCACCGCGCGGCGAGTTCCGTACCCCCCCCTATCGCCGAACCCGGCCCCGCGCCGCTCACCGAAGCGGAACTGCTGGCCATGCCCGAGGCCGACTACATGAACGCCGCGCAAATGGCCTTTTTCCGCACCCGCTTGTGGCAGTTACGCGAAGAACTCCTCGCCAACGCCGCCGCCACCAGCCAGAACCTCCAGCAAAACGAGACACCGGCCGACCCCAACGACCGGGCCACGGTCGAGGAAGAACACATCCTGGAACTGCGGGTGCGCGACCGCGAGCGGAAGTTGCTGGGCAAGATCGAGTCAACCCTGCGCCGGATCGACGTCGGCGATTATGGTTACTGCGAGGAAACTGGCGAACCGATCGGACTCCGGCGCCTGTTGGCCCGGCCTACCGCCACGCTCTGCGTCGAAGCCCAGGAGCGGCACGAGCGCCTGCAAAACCTGATCGCCAATTAACAACCCTTCAACCCTTTCCTTGCTCCCGCGACATGGATACCGACCCGATCCCCAACAGTTACACTGCTTGGCGACATTGCATCACCATCGAGTGCCGCATCCCCCTGACCCGCGCCTTCATCGACCAGCGAATGGCCGTTTGGCAAAACCCGAATCTCGAGGAAACCCAGCGGTTCCGCCGCTGTTATGGCGATGAACATT
This sequence comes from Candidatus Competibacteraceae bacterium, assembly GCA_036796235.1. Lineage (GTDB taxonomy): Bacteria > Pseudomonadota > Gammaproteobacteria > Competibacterales > Competibacteraceae > REEE01. The sequence goes on from DAIRDI010000277.1 coordinate 2,591, forward strand.
GGCGACAGGTTACGGAATGGTTTCAGCACGCACGAGCGGAATTGAACGAAAACCCCCATTGAGACGAGCCTGGCGTGAAACCTGTCTCTATCTCCGACTCTCTCGCGCGGGTGATCGCCTACCACCAAGCGAGCAAGCACCATCTGGACCGCTACGCGCCCGGTCCGGGTGGACTCGACTGGGCCAACCAGCCCGATCCGTTTCGCCGCTACGCTGGCGCGCCGCGCGTCGAACTGCCGTTGCGGGCCGATTCTCTGGCGACCCCGTTCGCGGCTGTGCGCCGGGGCGACCGCCCGACCGCCTATCCCCTCGAACGCGACGCGCTGGCGATCCTGCTCGAACTGTCGCTGGGCTTGTCGGCCTGGAAGCAACACCATGGCTCGCGCTGGGCGCTGCGCTGTAATCCGTCGAGCGGCAACCTGCATCCGACCGAGGGTTATCTGGTCTGCCCTACCCTGCCTGGCTTGTCCGCCGGCGTCCACCATTACCTGAGCCACGATCACGTCCTCGAACAGCGTGCCGCGCCGAACTCCCCAAACTGGGGCCACGAATTGCGCGGTGGGGTAGTTGTGGCGCTGACTGGCATCCACTGGCGCGAAGCCTGGAAGTATGGACTGCGCGCCTATCGCTATTGCCAGCACGACGGCGGCCACGCCATCGCCGCCGTCGCCTATGCCGCCGCCGCGCTGGGCTGGCGAGCGCGACTGCTCGCCGGTTGGGGCGATGATGAACTCGCCGCGCTGCTAGGGCTGGATCGGGCGGAGGATTTCGCCGACGCCGAACCCGAAAGTCCGGAGGTCGCGCTGTGGGTGGGACCCGAACCGCCGCCTGCGGATTTGTCGTCCGGCGCTCTGGCGCACGGCCTTTCCTTCACCGGTCGCGCCAACCGCCTAAGCCATTCCCAGATCGACTGGCCTGGCATTGAGGACATCGACCGCGCCGCCCATCGGCCCAGGGCGATCCCGTCGCCCGCTTTCCAGACGCCGTCCCATCCACCCTTGGCCGAGTCCGACGATCCGACCAATGCCACGACGCTGATCCGCCAGCGGCGCAGCGCGGTGGCTTTCGACGGCGTGACAACGTTGTCCGCCGAACGCTGGTTCGGGATGCTGGATGCTCTACTACCACGTCGGGATGCGCCGCCGCTCGATAGCTGGCCGTGGCCGCCGCGCGTTCATCCTTTGCTGTTCGCCCATCGGATCGACGGGATCTCTCCCGGCCTTTACCTGCTGGCGCGGACCGAGGAGGTGCTGGCGGAATTGCGTCAGGATCTGGGCGGCGCTTGGGTCTGGTCGAAGGTCGAGCCGGCGCCGGCGCATCTGCCGCTGTACCAACTGGCCGCGAGCGACGCCCGCGACGCGGCGCGAGTGATTTCCTGCCATCAGGACATCGCCGCCGATTCCTGCTTCGCGGTCGGCTTTCTGACCGCGTTCGCCGGTCCGCTGCAGGACGCGCCGTGGGCGTACCGGGAGTTGTTCTGGGAAACGGGAGTGCTGGGACAGATTCTCTATCTGGAAGCGGAAGCCGCCGGCCTTCGCGCCACCGGGATCGGCTGTTTCTTCGACGATGCCGTACATCGATTGCTGGGACTCGACGGCTTGGCCTGGCAGTCACTTTATCACTTCACCGTCGGCGGACCCGTCGAGGATCGGCGGGTACAGACCCGTCCGCCCTACGCTCACCTGCGCCGATCAGAATGAGTGCTCGGCGCTTGACGACCGAACCACAAGCAAGGAAACCGTATCGATTCCTGATCTCATTGGAAGAAATAAAAAACCCAACCTCTTTGAAAGAGGTTGGGTTTAGCATAGGTGCCTGGCGATGACCGACTTTAGCGTACGTACTCGCACACGATCATAGGCGT
>DAIRDI010000278.1:0-4452 GCA_036796235.1 Candidatus Competibacteraceae bacterium
GTGGAGCCCCTCAAGCCGGGTGGTGACAGTAAATCTAACCCATTGATTCATAGATCCGACATTCCGCACACCCATTTAGGTTTTTTGGATTTTTCGTAAGTCATTGTTTTTTCTAATTGCTATACTGCATCCCCATATCACTGTGGCCTCTCTTTCAGCGTGAAATACAGCGATCTGTTGAACCTTCTTCCGAGCAGACCGGTGTCATCGCTGGCCTCATACCACAAGATATGGAACCGCATTTGGGAGTCAATCATCCTCTCATCAACAAAATGTTGATTTTCAAACAAAATTAAAAATACCCAAACTTTTCTCTTGTGTGCGGAAAGTCGGATAGAAAACCGCACTATCCCTTTTACGTGGGTGGTTAAAGCGGTTAAAGCGGCTTAGGTTAATCGTACAGGTCGAAAAAATGGGTTGCATCCCGAGCCATCAATGAGGAGGGTGACGGGGGAGTAGCGCGACGCGCTCGTGATAACCCGTCTCGATAGGCTTCACCGACTTTAGTCGCATGGCAAACCCGACTTATGGCGGATGGCGGTCGGGCGCGGTCGATCGACAATAGCAAGCATCGGTACCCCTGATGTCGGCTAATCACGGGGATTTTTTGCGAATCGATGATCCCCGCGTGGTTATTCGGAGAGCTATTCCGTGTCGTCGCCCGCCCTGTTGACAGCCTGCCGGATTGTCCCGCCCGAAGTCGCGACCGCGACGCTCGACCCGCCCTTTTGGCCCGGCGGCCATGGCGTCGGCGATTCCGAAGTTGCCAGCGCCCACTTTGGCGCCTCGCTGGAACACTTGCTCGCGGAGCTGGAGCGCATCGATTTACTGATCGCGCGCCAGGTGGCGCGGGCGCGGGGACTGGCGCGGACGTCCGACGGTCTCCAGGGGCTTTACCTGGCCGAAGAGGAGGTGGATCGGCTGTTGGCCAGGCCGGTCGGCCTGCCTCCGTGGGCGTTGGAGGAAGAGGATGCGACTGCCTCGGTCGGAGTGCGGGCGACCCTCGCCCGGTTGTCCGCCGACATCGCGCGGCGTGGAACCGAAAGCCGCCGGCGCGGGATCGTGCTGCGTCTCGATCGATTGGTCCGCTGGTTCCAGCTCGACGACTTTGAAAAAGACATCCTCCTGATCGGCCTGGCCCCGGAGCTGGACTTGCGCTTCGAACGCCTGTTCGCCTATCTCCAGGACGATGTCACCCGCAAGCGGCCCAGCGTGGATCTGGCGCTGAACCTGCTGTGTCCGTCTCTGACCGCCAAGGTGGCGGCGCGGCGGTATTTTGCCGCCGATGCGCCGCTGCTGAGCCAACAACTGCTGACGGCGAGCGCCGATCCCGCTCAGCCGCATCCCCCGTTACTCGGTCGAGCGCTGCAACTGGACGAACGCATCGCGGCCTATTTGCTGGGCCTCGACGCGCTCGATGCGAATCTGGCGCGCTTCGTCCAACGGCTTGTTCCCCGAGTCGCTTGGGACGCGGCGCTGGTGGCCGATGAGGCCAGGCAACGCTTGCAGGCGCTGGCCAGAACGCACGGTCAAGCCGGCTTGGTCTGCTATTTCCAGGGGTCTTACGGCGCGGGCCGGCAAGCCGCCGCCGAGTCGTTGTGCGCGGAGTTAGAGATCGGCCTGTTGCGGGTCGAGAGCGAGCGTCTGCTCGGCCTGGATCGCGATGCGCTGGCGACGATCGCCCGACGGCTGACGCGGGAAGCGCTGCTGCAAAACGCCGGGCTGTACTGGGCCGATTTCGATGCCCTGCTGGCCGACGACCGGCGCGGCGAGTTGGACGTCCTGCTGCGAGAACTGGAAATCCGGCCCGGTCTGAGCTTCCTGGCGGGAAGCGCGGCCTGGGAGCCCCTGGGCGCCTTGCGCGACCGGCCTTTCGCGCGGTTCGCGTTCCCGCGCCCCAGTCATGGCCAGCGGGCGCAATGCTGGACCCAGTCCCTGAAGAATGTCGTATCCGCCGACGCCGGGCTGGATTGCGCCGCCCTGGCCGATAGTTTCCGGTTCACCCCCGGCCAAATCCGGGATGCCGTCGCCAGCGCCCGCAACCTGGCCCGCTGGCGCGATCCCGAACGGTGCGCCGTCGCTCAGGACGATCTCCAGCAGGCGTGCCGGTTGCAATCCAACCGCAAACTGACCGCCCTGGCGCAACGGATCAACCCGCGCCACCGGTGGGACGATCTGGTGTTGCCCGCCGACCGGTTGGCCCAGTTGCGGGAACTCTGCAATCAGATCAAGTATCGAGGTCGGGTTTACGACGACTGGGGCTTCGACGCCAAGCTGTCGCTGGGCAAGGGGCTCAACGCCCTGTTCACCGGCCCGTCCGGCACCGGTAAAACCATGGCCGCCGAAGTGATCGCCGGCGCTTTGGGCCTGGATCTTTACAAGATCGACCTGTCCAGCCTGGTCAGCAAGTACATCGGCGAGACCGAGAAGCATCTCGCCCGCTTGTTCGCCGAGGCCGAGACCAGCCACGGGATTTTGTTCTTCGACGAGGCCGACGCGCTGTTCGGCAAGCGCACCGAGGTGCGGGACGCCCACGACCGCTACGCCAATCTCGAAACCAATTATCTGTTGCAGCGCCTGGAAGCCTTCGATGGGGTGGTGATCCTGGCCACCAATTTTCGCAAGAACATGGATGACGCCTTCGTGCGGCGACTGCATTTCGCGGTGGAGTTTCCCTTTCCCGGCGCGCGGGACCGCCAGCGCATCTGGCGGCGGATCTGGCCGGAGGCGACGCCCCGCGCGCCGGATCTGGATCTGGATTTTCTGGCCAGCCGGTTCGAAATCGCCGGCGGCAACATCCGCAACATCGCCCTGGCCGCCGCCTTTCTGGCCGCCGATCAGGGTGGAATGGTGACCATGGCCCATTGCCTCCACGCGGTCCGACGGGAGTTCCAGAAGATGGGCAAGGTGATGAGCGAGAGCGAGTTCGGCGACTGCGCGCGGCCGGCAACCCAGGATCTTTCGGTGAGGTGAGTGTGATGGCGAAGCAAGAATCCAAAGTGGCCGCGGAACGGCAATCCAGGCGGGAGAGTTCGACAGAGCAGCGGGGTAACGCCGCTGACGTCGAACGCACGGCGCAAGTCGACCCGCTGGCGCAACGCTTGGCGCGAGCCAGCGATGCCGCCAACCCCGACGCCCAAGCCGCCTTCCTGCATCGCGCCACGTCCGGGAATCTGGCCCGCGCGCCGCGGGCGATCCTGCAATTACAGCGGCTGTACGGCAATCGTTATGTTCAGCGACTGGTGCAGGCGGATCGACCGAGTAGCGCCACGGTGATGCCAACGGTACAAACAAAACTGACCCTCGGACCGGTGGGAGATCAATACGAACAGGAAGCGGATCGAGTCGCAAAGCAGGTGGTGAACCATATCCATCAACCGATGACCCAGGCCGCGCGCGACGCGCGGCCGATCCAGCGTCGGAACCTATCCGAAGACGAGCATGAGCGATTGCAGCTTATGCCTGCTATCCAGCGCGTCCCGGCCAAGAACGGTACCGAGATCGATGCGTCCATCGAATCCGCCATCCAGCGAGCGCGAGGCGGCGGTCAGCCGCTTCCCGATAGCATCCGCGAACCCATGGAGGGCGCTTTTGGAGCGGATTTCAGGGGTGTGAAGCTGCATACCGATGCCCGAGCCGATCGACTCGCCCGCTCCGTCCATGCGCGTGCATTTACAACTGGCAAAGATATTTTCATCAAGCATGGAGAACCGAGCTTGAATAGTCGGATGGGAAATGAATTATTGGCCCACGAATTGACGCACACCATTCAGCAGAGTGAGAGTGCAGCTATTCAGAGATTGTCAGTGACCGACACGAAATGGGATAAGGTCAAAGAAGTTCAAGTGATGCAAGGAGGAGCGAGCGGCAACGTAGCCGAATTAAAAGATGGAAATAAAAGTATCATCGTCAAGGCCAATCAGTTGAATGCAACTGAAGTTTTAGTCGCCAATAACTTAATCCACGGTCTTAACATTAAAAATGGAAAATATTCAGTTAACGCACCCGAGGTGCGCCTTCTATCTTTGGAAGAAATCGAAAAATTGAAAAAAATTTCCAAAGAAAAAATGAAGGATAAATCCAAAGCCAGAAATTTTCTGATTGACCTTGGAAAAAATGACACTTTGGTGATGGATAAGTCGACAGGGAATACTTTCAAAGACATCGTCGAAAAAGAAAAACATTCGAAGAAACCATGGTACAGCAGTGAGCGCGTTGTCCGAGATGAATCTCCACTGGTTCAATTGGCTAGGTTTAAAGGTCCGCTGAACGTTCTTGGTCAAGCGGCAGCGGTGGATATCTTCATGGGAATGGGAGATCGGCTTACTAGTCTTTATAATCCCGAAAATTTCTTGTTTGATACCAAAAACAAAACCTTCAACTTTGTCGACAATACCCAGAATATCGGTTCTGGATATCTGACCTCAAAAGTGGAGTTGGATTTTACAATTC
>DAIRDI010000279.1:0-4451 GCA_036796235.1 Candidatus Competibacteraceae bacterium
CCCGCGCCAGCGCCGGATCGAGCGGGCCGTAGTTGACCCGACGGTTGACCACGATCGGCAGGCCGTACAAAGTCACCCGCTCGGTGGCCGCCACCTGCGCCGAGCGCTTCTCCCAATGCGGTTCGGTATAGCTGCGCTTGAGCAGCGGACCGGCCAGCCCTTCCACCCACTCCGGCTCGATCCGCGCCACGGTGCGGGCGAACAACCGGGTGGTCTCCACCAGTTCCGCCGCCATCACCCAGCGCGGGCGTTTCTTGAACAACCCCGAACCGGGGAACAGATAGAAATTCCGCCCGCGCGCGCCCAGATACACATTCTCCTCCTGCTTCAGCCCCAGATGGCCGAGCAGGCCGGTCAACAGCGCCCGGTGCAGGTTGGCGTAGGGCGCGGGCTCTTCGTTCAGCCGCATCCCCATCTCGGTCACCCGCCCCAGCAGTTCCTGATGCAGGTCATGCCACTCCCGCATCCGCACGAACGACAGGAAATCGGCCTGGCAGAGATTGCGCAACTGGTTCCTGGAGAGCTGCCGGGCCTGTTCGTGGTAATAATCCCAGAGCTTGAGCAGGGCCACGAAATCGGAGTGCTCGTCGCGAAACCGGCGATGCTTCTCGTCCGCCGCCTGCTGCTTGTCCAGCGGCCGCTCGCGCGGGTCCTGAATCGCCAGCGCGGCGACCACGAGCAACGCTTCGCGCAAACACCCTTCCCGTTGCGCCGTCAGTAACATCCGCCCCAAGCGGGGATCGACCGGCAGTTTCGCCAGTTGCCGGCCCAGATCGGTGATCCGCCGTTGCTCGTCCACCGCCTGCAACTCGAACAGCAACCGGAAGCCGTCGCTGATCTGGCGCGAATCCGGCGGGTCCACGAACGGAAAATCCTCCGGTCGACCCAGGTGCAGCGCGCTCATCTGCAAGATCACCGCCGCCAGGTGCGTCCGCAGAATTTCCGGATCGGTGAACGGCGGACGAGACTGATAATCCTCCTCCGCGTACAGCCGGACGCAGACGCCCGCCATGACCCGCCCGCAGCGCCCGGCGCGCTGGTTGGCGCTGGCCTGCGAAATCTTCTCCACCGGCAGGCGCTGGATCTTGCTGCGCGGACTGTAGCGGCTGATGCGCGCCGTGCCGGGATCGATCACGTAACGGATGCCGGGCACGGTCAGCGAGGTTTCCGCCACGTTGGTGGCCAGGACGATGCGCGGCCGGCCGCGCGGCTGGAACACCCGGTTCTGCTCCGCCGCCGACAGCCGCGCGTACAACGGCAGGACTTCGGTATTCGGCGGATGGTGCTTGCGCAGACTTTCCGCCGTTTCCCGGATTTCCCGCTCGCCGGAGAGGAAGATGAGAATATCGCCCGGTCCTTCCTGCCACACCTCGTCCACCGCGTCCAGAATCGCCTGCTGCAAATCGCGGTCGCGCTCGTCCTCGTCCGCCGCCAGCAGCGGCCGGTAGCGCATCTCCACCGGGTAGGTGCGGCCCGAGACTTCGATGATCGGCGCCTGATTGAAATGGCGGGAGAAGCGTTCGGGATCGATGGTCGCCGAGGTGATGATCAGTTTGAGATCGGGTCGCCGGGGCAGCAGCCGCTTGAGATAGCCCAGCAGGAAATCGATGTTCAGGCTGCGCTCGTGGGCCTCGTCGAGGATGATGACCTCGTACTGATCCAACTGGCGATCGCTCTGGGTTTCCGCCAGCAGAATCCCGTCGGTCATCAGCTTGACCACCGTATCCGGCCCGATTCGGTCGGAGAAGCGCACCTTGTAGCCGACCTGGCCGCCGACCGTCGCGCCCAGCTCCGCCGCGATCCGGGTCGCCACCGAGCGGGCGGCGATCCGGCGCGGCTGGGTGTGACCGATCAAGCCGGCGGCTCCCAATCCCAGCGACAGGCAGATTTTCGGCAATTGCGTGGTCTTGCCGGACCCCGTTTCGCCGCACAGCACGATGACCTGATGTTCGTGGATCGCGGCGGCGATGGCCTCGCGATGGGCGTTGATCGGCAGGCTGTCGTCGAAGCTGGGAACGGGCAGCGCGGCGCGGCGTTCGCCCAACCGGGCGGCGGCGGCTTCCACTGCGGCGCTCAATTGCTCCAGACCGCGTTCGATGGGTTGACCTTCGCGCCAGCGGTGGCGCAGGCCCTGCCAGCGCCGGGCGAAAAGGGCGCGGTCGCGGATCAGGCAATCGGCCAGCCGGGCTTGCAGGGCGCTCAGCACGGGTTCCACGGGAGGTTCGTTCTGGGTTGGGTTCATTGTCTCAAATCCGTGCAAGCACCCGGAAAATATGCTTGCGGAATGTAATGCTTTCGCGTAATTTTTGCGGCGGGTGGAGGTCGAGAACCCCCAATACCCAGCGTCGGGCTCCCGGATGCCGACCACCTGTTTTTTTGGGTATCGGCGGAACAGCCCGGCAGGAAAAATTTTGGCATTGAGGTCTGGCGTTAATGAGTACAGGTACTGTGAAGTGGTTTGACGAAGCCAAGGGTTTCGGTTTCATCGCTCCCGAAGACGGCAGCAGTGACGTATTCGTTCACTACTCGGTCATCGAGGGCAAGGGATTCCGAACCCTGGCGGAAAACCAGAAAGTCGAGTTCGAGGTTAAAGTCGGCCCCAAGGGTCCGCAAGCCACGATGGTCAAGATATTCGCGGCGGCAACCTAACAATCAACCACCAAAATCCATCAAACGACAAAGCCCCGCTCCCCGCGGGGCTTTGTCGTTTCCCGGCCATCATTAACCCAACGACTTGGCCCGGCTCCGCTATAATGCCGCGCCTGCCTCAGCCTGACAGAACCGAACCGTGATTGAAAAACTTCGCAACATCGCCATTATCGCCCACGTGGACCACGGCAAGACCACGCTGGTGGACAAACTGCTGCAACAAGCCGGCACGTTCGGCGACCGGGTCGCACCAGTGGAACGGGTCATGGATTCCAACGACCTGGAGAAGGAACGCGGCATCACCATCCTCGCCAAGAACACCGCCCTCTACTGGCGCGACTACCACATCAACATCGTCGACACCCCAGGCCACGCCGATTTTGGCGGCGAGGTCGAACGGGTGCTGTCGATGGTCGATTCGGTGCTGCTGCTGGTGGACGCGGTGGACGGCCCGATGCCGCAGACCCGCTTCGTCACCCAGAAAGCCTTCGCCATGGGCTTTCGACCGATCGTCGTCATCAACAAGATCGACCGACCCGGGGCCCGGCCGCATTGGGTGCAGGATCGCACCTTCGATCTGTTCGACCGACTGGGCGCGACCGACGAGCAACTGGATTTCCCGGTGATCTACGCCTCGGCGCTGCACGGCTACGCGGGGCTGGAGGAAACCGTGCGCTCCGGCGACATGACCCCGCTGTTCGAAACCATCATCCAGCATGTATCGCCGCCGCAAGTCGATCCCGAGGGTCCCTTTCAATTGCAGGTCAGCTCGCTGGATTACAACAGCTATGTCGGGGTGATCGGCATCGGCCGCATTCGCCGGGGCCGGATCAAAACCAACACCCCGGTCGTCATCCTCGACCGGCACGGCCACCGCCGCAACGGCCGGATGCTGCAAATCCTGGGCTTTCAGGGCCTGGAACGCATCGAGTTTCCCGACGCCGCCGCCGGCGACATCATCGCCTTCACCGGGGTGGACGGACTGGGCATTTCCGACGTGCTCTGCGATCCCGGCACGGTCGAATCCCTGCCCCCGCTCAAGGTCGACGAACCGACCATGAGCATGACCTTCCAGGTCAACACGTCCCCGTTCGCCGGCCGTGAGGGGAAATACGTCACCAGCCGCCAGATCCGCGAACGGTTGTATCGGGAACTGATACACAATGTGGCGCTGCGCATCGAGGACAGCGACGACCCGGACAAATTTCAGGTGTCCGGGCGCGGCGAACTGCATCTGTCGATCCTGATCGAGAACATGCGTCGCGAGGGCTACGAACTGGCGGTATCGCGCCCGGAAGTGATCGTGCGCGAGATCGACGGCGAATCCTGCGAACCCTACGAGCAGCTCACCGTGGACGTGGAGGAGCAACATCAGGGCACGATCATGGAAAAGCTCGGCGAACGGCGCGGCGAGCTGCTGGACATGCAGCCCGACGGCAAGGGCCGAGTACGGCTGGACTATCGGATTCCGGCGCGCGGCCTGATCGGTTTCCAAACCGAATTTCTGACCGCCACCTCCGGCACCGGCCTGATCTACCATGTCTTCGACCGCTACGGGCCAGTGAAAAAGGGCGCGATCGGCGCGCGGAACAACGGGGTGCTGATCGCCAACGCCACCGGCAAGGCGCTGGCCTACGCGCTGTTCAATCTCCAGGAGCGCGGGCGGCTGATGGTCGGTCCCGGCGATGAGGTCTACGAGGGCATGATCGTCGGCATCCATTCCCGCGACAACGATCTGGTGGTCAACCCGCTCAAGGCCAAGCAACTGACCAACATCCGCGCCGCCGGCTCGGACGAGAATA
>DAIRDI010000280.1:0-4421 GCA_036796235.1 Candidatus Competibacteraceae bacterium
CGGAAGCCAATACTTGAAGAAACGGAGCCACAGGACCAGATGTCACTTGATGTGTAAGCCTGGCCCCTTTTCTTTTATCACGGAACTGGAACCGGGCCAGCGATGGCCCTTCTTTAATGGCGGCGAGGGTCTGCATCATCTGGTCCTGGTCGAGGCCGTTGATCAGGGTTTTCTGGGTTGGGGTCGTCATGGCGGCTGTCTCTCTCTGGTGTGGGATGCTTGGGGTCAAGCGCCCGATGCGCCTGCCTGATTCCAGAGAAAACAAAGGCCGTGCCAAATCGGATGGATGACTTTTAATCTTTTAAAATCAAACCACTGATCGGGAGATGGCTCGTCCCTCAAACTCCCGAGAGCTCGGGAGCACGACTCACGAAAATTCGGGAGCGCTTCAAGGCTCCGAAGGCCGATGAATGCCCAGAGCCTTCAACCGCGAGGCCAGGGTATTGGGATGCAAGCCGAGTCGCGCCGCCGCGCCCTCCGGTCCCGACAATTTCCAACGCGCGGCTTCGAGGGCGCGCAGCAGGCTGGCGCGTTCGAGGTCGGCCAGTTCCGCCACGGTCAGGATGCGGTGCGCGGCTTCGATGCGCGGCGGCTCGCCGCTGGTCCGATCGGCGGGCGGCGCCTCGTTCGCTTCCGGCAGGGCGCGGGCCAGGTTCAGGGTCCGGCCATCGACGGCGGTGATCAGGGCGCGTTCGATGACGTTTTGCAGCTCCCGGATATTGCCGGGCCAGTCGTAGCATTGCAGCTTGGCCCGCCACTCCGGCGTCAGGGGCGCGACCGGACGCCCGCGCTGCCGGGCCAACCGCCGGGCGAAAGCCTCGGCGAGCAGCAGCACGTCGGCGCCCCGCGCCCGCAAGGGCGGCGCGTGGATCGGAAAGACATTGAGGCGATACCACAAATCCTGACGGAACGCGCCGTCCTTGACCCGTTGGGCGAGATCACGGTTGGTCGCCGCGATGATCCGCACGTCGATTTTTTCGGTCCGGGAGCCGCCGACCCGCTCGTATTCGCCCTCTTGGAGCACTCGCAGCAGTTTCGCCTGGAGATCGAGCGCCATCTCGCCAACTTCGTCGAGGAACAACGTGCCGCCGTCCGCCAGCTTGAAGCGGCCGTCGCGGCGCTGGAGCGCGCCGGTAAAAGCGCCCTTTTCATGGCCGAAGAACTCGCTTTCCTGCAGGTTGGCGGCGATGGCCGCGCAGTTGACCTTGATCAACGGCCGGTCCTGGCGGGCGCCGCGCTGGTGGATGGCCCGCGCGATCAGTTCCTTGCCGGTGCCGGTTTCGCCGGTGATCAACACGGTGGCGTCGGCGCCCGCCACCTGATCGATCTCGACCCGCAGTCGGCGCACGGCCTCGCTCTCGCCCAGGATTTCGTCGACGCCCCGCAGCGCTTCCAGTTCGGCGCGCAGGTAATCCGCCTGATGGGTGAGGGCATGGATGCGCTCCTGAGCCTGCAAGCGCGCGGTGACGTTTCGGAGAATCAGGGTGAAGTAGGTCGATCCGGCCAGTTCGAACCGCGACAGCGTGGCGTCGGCCGGAAAGGAGCGGCCGTCCGTGCGGAGCGCCGCCAATCCGTCGGGAATCCACAGCGACTGCTGGCCTGGCGGCTGGCGGGTCAGCGCGTTCGTCAGATCGTGCAGTCGGGCCAGGGAGTCCGCGCTGAAGAACGGGCGAACCGGTTGGCCCAGCGCCGTCGCCGCGCGGCATTGAAACAGCGCTTCCCCCGCCGGGTTGATGCGGGTGAGGGCAAAGTCGCCGTCCAGTTCGAGGATGGCGTCCATCGCGCTGTCGATGAGGAGGGATAATTTCGCCTCGCGTTCCCGCAACGCGCGGTCGAGCCGCACGCGGCCCAGTTCCGCGGCGGCCCGCACCGTGAAAATGCTGAAGATCGCCTGAATCGTTGCGTCGGCGCGCAAGGGGCGGTCGTCGAGCACGGCCAGTTTGCCGAGGATTCGCCCATCGGTGTCGAGCAGCGGTTGCCCCATGTAGCTGACGGCGCCCAACGGCGCCAGATCGGGATCTTGTGGAAACAGCTCGACCACCTGATCCGCTACCACCGTCAGTTGTCGATGGGTGATGACCGGCTCGCAGGGCGTGCCGGCGATGGCGTACTCGTAGTCCGCCACGTAGCGGCCGTCGACCCAGAACGACAGGGCGCGCAATCGTCGCGGCGCTTCGCGCCATTCGGTCACCCAGGCGCACTTGACCCGCAGCGCCCGCGCGAGGTGTTGAACGAGAGCGTCGAAAAAGGCTTCCCCGGTCGCGGCGGCCACGCCCGCGACGATCTCGCGCAGGGCGTCGGGATGAGGGGCGGAACTGGGATGTGGTTCGGGGTTCATGTCGGTCGTTGTCACCGTCGGGATGCGTCGCCTTTCCCCTGAAAGGGATGGCGAAGCGCGCCGTTCATGGTGCAACAAAACGTGCGCGGGCCGCTACCCAACGGCAACCCACGGGCAGTGATCCAGCGACCGGAGCGATACGACGGCGCTATTCGGTCTGTTGCTGATCAGAGGAAGCGGTCGCGGACGGCATGACGACTGATCGGCGTGACCGGCGGCGCGAGAATCCGGGAGTTGCGGTCGTCCGTGGTTTCGTCTACGGTTGTCTTTCAAGGGCTTGCGTGCGAGGGGAGCCATGGGATGTAGTCCGCTTGCGGCGGTGTTTGCCGCTGTTTGTCCCCCAGCTTCCGCGCGTTTTGCTGAGGGGGTTGCCGCGTAACTCTCCATGGAGCAGTTATGCGGAAACTGCATAATCATTGGTTCGGCAAGGAGACATATGAAAGAGACAGCCACCGTAAAGATATTCCTGGCCGAAGGTGATCCCGCCTCCGTGCGCACCGCCGAAATCTCGAACTGGACGGGAAAAGCGGTGGCCGGTCCGCGTTCCCAACTTGAGCTGATTCTCCAGCGTGACGAAGCGAAGAAGCCGGGCATCTACTTTCTCACCGGCATCAACTCCGAGACGGGGAAGCCCAGGGTCTATGTCGGCGAGGCGGAAGTTGTCCGATCAAGATTGAAGGGACACCTCGATCGGGATTTTTGGAAGACCGTCATATTCTTCGTCAGCAAGGATGAGAACCTGACGAAAGCCCACATCAAGTATCTTGAGGGTAAGCTGATCGAGATGACGAAACAAGCGGACAGATTCGAGTTGGAAAACACCAATGCAAGCGGTTCCCACCTGCCTGAGCCGGACGCCGCCGACATGGACGTGTTTCTCTCAAAGGTTGAGCAACTCCTGCCCGTCCTCGGGCAGGACTTCCTCAAACCAGTCGTCAAGACGCTTACACCAGTGAAGCCCTCGGAGCTTCTGACCTGCACCATCAAGAAGGTGAAGGCAACCGGTCGCCCAACAGAGAACGGCTTCCTGGTTCTGAAGGGATCAGAAGCAGTTCTGGAAGAACGCCCATCGGTGAAGAAATACCCCTATCCATCGACCCTTCGATCACAGCTTTTGTCAGAAGACGTCCTTTCGACGCAGACGGATCGACTCGTCTTCGCGAAGGACTATGAGTTCTCGAGCCCCAGCGCTGCTGCCTCAGTGATTCACGGTGGTCATGCAAACGGCCTGATCTCCTGGAAGAACTCGAAGGGAGTCACGCTGAAAGAATTGGAACAGAAGGAAATAGCCAACAAGGCCATCGATAGCGACTAGGAATAGCGCGCTGCTTCGCTCTGCGCTATTCCTCACGCGTCATGGCTGACGTTAGTCTCTGCTATCACAGCCGCAGGTGGTAAAATGAATTGGCACACTAGCGGAGAGAAAAACCCATGAACAAGCAGTATATTGAAAAAACAGAGGGTGTGTACCGGCTAACCGGTACAAGGGTTTCGCTAGATTCCATCGTTTATGCGTTTTGGCGCGGGCAGACGGCCGAAAGCATTGCGCAGTCCTTCCCAGTACTGACGCTGGAGCATGTGTACGGCGCCTTGACCTTCTATCTGGCCAATCAATCAGAGATCGATGCCTATCTCAAAGCCGCTGAAGTGGAGTTCGAGGCGCTGCGCCAAGCCACCCGCGAGCAAGATCCAATGTTCTATCAAAAACTCGCGGATGTACGCCGGCAAGCAGCATGAGCCCACCTCCCCATGATAGTGCGCTTTCAAGCAGATGCCGATCTCAATCAAATCATTCTGTTGGCGACCATACGACGGGAGCCAGCTATCGACTTTCAAACCGCGATGGCAGCGGATTTGTCTGGAGTTGCCGATCCCGAGGTATTGGCAAGAGCCGCAGCAGACGGTCGAGTACTCGTCACCCATGATCGAAAAACCATGCCGCAACATTTTGCTGAATTCATCGCCCGTGAGGCCAGCCCCGGCCTGTTGATCGTTCCGCAATCCCTTTCAGTGGCGGCTGCGGTCGAGGATCTGATCTTGATTTGGTCAGCGACAGAAGCAGAAGAATGGGTAAACCGTATCA